>NZ_DATKQC010000100.1:0-11660 GCF_035532915.1 Edaphobacter sp. | reverse complement strand
AGATGCTGGGAGATGGCCCGGTGAAGGACACGGTGATCGGCGTGGTGGGAGACGCGCACATCAATGCGCTGAACGACGACGATGCCACCGAGCAGTATTGGGCGGCGCAGGCGGAGGACATGCCGGATATGGCGATGATCGTGCGGGCGAACGGAGAGCCGGGTTCGCTGACGCCAGCGGTGAAGGCGATGAGCGCGAGTCTCGATGGCTCGCTGTTTCCCGAGGTGCGGCAGCTGAAGATGCTTTATCGCCATAACCTGGACCAGATTGAGATGGTGGCGGCGACGGCGAGTCTTGTAGGGCTGGTCGCGGTGTTGCTCGCAGCGGTGGGGATCCTTGGGCTGGTGGCGTTTGTGGTGACGCAGCGCACCAAGGAGATTGCGATTCGCATGGCGCTGGGCGCGCAGCCGGGCGCGGTGCTGGCTGCGGTGCTGCGACAGTTTCTTTGGCCGACAGTGGTGGGGCTGGCAGCCGGAACAGGATTCGCGGCGTTCGGGTCAAAGTTTTTGCGGGTCGCGCTTTATGGAGTGAGTAATCTCGATCCGGCAAGCTACGCGACGGCGATTGTGGCGCTGTCGCTGATCGTTGCGGTGTCGATGCTGCTGCCTGCGGCCAGAACGCTGCGGCTGAATTTGGGCACGATTCTGCATCATGATTGATGCCGACGGCCCGCGTCGGTGGGGTTGAGGTAGAAGAACAGGCAACGGTGAAATACAGGGTCTCTGCGTTTTGGTCGAGATGACGCGTGGCTGGGCTAGAAGAGCGGTTTGCGCGGTTTGGGGATGAGTGGCGTGTTGAGCAGCGCTACGATGGGCGCGGCGAGTTTGAAGTGTGTCACCACGTCTTTGACCAGCGTTGGGCGTAGCGCGAACTCGGCGGGGAGCCGCGCGATGACTCCCCATTGCTTGCAGAGGAGAAGGTCCATCGCCGGGTCGTCGACGGCGAAGCCTTTGGGCGCGCGGGTAAGGCGCTGGCCGTCGATGGGCTGCATGGCCGCCTTCAGCTTTTTAGCTGCGAGCAGATGACGCATCTCGGAGTGGTGATCGACGAGGTAGCGGCGGATGGCGAGCAGCTGTTCGCGCTCGGGCATGAAGGTGCCAGCGGCGATGGTGATTTCGGTGCCGCTGACGTCGAAGTAGAAGCCGCCGCCCGAGGTCTTCTCCAATCCCTCCCGCGCCCACCATGCGCCCTGGTGAATCTTATAGGGACGCTTGTCTTTGCTGAAGCGAATGTCGCGGTAGATGCGCATGATGGCCTTCTGCGGGGCGCGGACGTTCTCAGGCGCGAAGTCGACCATGGCGTCGTTGATCTCGGCGACGAGCGCCAGCATGGGGGCCTTCAACTCGCGCTCGTAAACATCTTTGCGTGCGGCGAACCACTCGCGGTCGTTGTTGCGCTTGAGACCGCGCAGGAACTTCAGGGCTTCGTTGGAGAAGTGCGTCGCCATGGTTTTATGCTAACTCGCGCATGCTGACATGGGCTGTCATTGGGGTGGAAGCGTGGTCAAGGCGAAATACAGGGCCTCTCCACTGCGCTTCGCTTGCACCCCAACGAGCAAGCTCATCGGGGCCTCGCATTTCCGGTCGAGATGACGTGCGGCGGGGGCCTGTCGATTAATTTCTCGAAACAGGTTTCCTGTATTCTCGCTGCGAGGCCAATTCGCACATGGAACCGTTGAATACTTTTCTGCTGGTTGTTCTTTTTATCGTCGCCATCGCTGTGCTGGTTACTGTTCTCAAGACCCTGTTTACCGTCCGCACCTATACGGCGGGCGTGGTCGAGCGCTTCGGCAAGTTCAACCGCATCGTGCGGCCCGGCCTGCATGTGCTGGTGCCTTATGCCGAGCGCGTGTTCGTCGTCGACCTTCAGGTGAAGCAGGCACAGTTCTCGGTCGAGACCAAGACGCATGACAACGTGTTTGTGCAGATTCCGGTATCGGTGCAGTACCAGGTTCTCGATGACAAGATCTACGACGCGTTTTACAAACTGAGCGCGCCGCAGAAACAGATTGAGTCGTTCGTCTTCAACAGCATCCTCGGGCATGTGCCGAAGCTCTCGCTCGACGAGACGTTTGAGCAACAGTCGGGTATCTCGATCAACGTGAAGACCGAACTGGATACCATCATGTCGGGATTTGGCTACAACATCCTCACGGCGCTGGTCACGGACATTGTTCCTGACGTGAAGGTAAAGGCCGCGATGAATGACATCAACGCGGCGCAGCGGGCGCAGGTGGCGGCGCGGGCCCGGGGCGAGGCCGACAAGATCCTTAAGGTGAAGCAAGCTGAAGCCGAAGCGGAGTCGAAAGCGCTGCAGGGCAAGGGCATCGCGGCGGAGAGGCAGGCGATCATCGACGGGCTGCGGGCTTCGATCGAACACTTTCGCGAGTCGGTGCCGGGCAGTACGTCCGAAGATGTGATGGCGCTGGTACTGCTGACGCAGTATTTCGACACGCTGCGCGACATCGGCACGCGCAGCGGCTCGAACACGATCTTTCTACCCAACAGTCCCGGCGCGGCCAATGATTTTATGACGCAGATTCTTGCCGGACTGCGCGGCAACAGCGGCCTGTCTTCGCATTCGTAGGTCTGGCTCACTTCAATGCATTCCGCATCATAGCGAATGCACTCATCAAACCCCGGAGAAACGCACGTTAATGGCTTTCACGGCAGCAAAGCAGTGAGCCTCTATAGCTATCGGTGGCTTCGAATTCAACCTCTCCCGCTGCCACTTCGGTCGAGATGACGTGGTGAAGGGTGTCTAAGCATTTATTGGAGGGGCTTGCTAAACCTTCACCAGTCTCTGCGCGAACGCACGTCCTCTCGAGCGGAACGCAAGCCCTGTATGTCGTGTCTGTTCTCGCCTTCACCAGCTCTCACTTCAACGCGGCGAGCCCTTCGCACCGCCCCGTTCAACAACGCTCTCTCGTGCCGATTGTGCTATTCTCGGCCAAGAGTGGAGCTTTTTCTCAATCTCGCCTGGGCCGCACTGTCCCTCTTCCTCGTTGGTGGGTGGGTGTGGGCGATCCGCAAGGGGCACACTGAGTTTCAATGGACCACTCTGGTGGCGCTGATGCTTCTGCTGGTGCTGCTGTTCCCGGCCATCTCGATGACCGACGACCGCGTCGCCATGAGCACGCCGATCGAGCTCGAGCACATGATGCGAGCGAGCGAAGCTCCGCATGGCCAGATCGGCGTCCTTGGGCTGTTCAGCCTGCTGGGGGCAATCGTTCTGGTCCTGCTGAACATGGCCGCGCCGCTGTTCTATTCACGCCTGCGTCCGCGCATCTTTGCCGCGAGGCTTCTGGCCGGGTTCATCCGCGCCTGTGGCGTTCGACCGCCCCCTGTGGCTGGCCTTCTCTCCTGTTAGCAGAAGTTCGTCTTTATACATTCCTCACATAGCTCAATCTAAACTCTGAAGGCAGTATGACGCAGAAAATTTTCTACGTGCTGTGCGCCATCTCGATGGCATGGCCGTCTCTCGCAGCTCAATCGCCCTCTTCGCCGCCGACTACACCGATCACGTTGCAGCAGGCGGTCGATCGCGCCGTGGCCGACAATCCGTCGTTGGCTTCGGCACGCGAACATCTCTCCGCGGTGCATGCCACCGTGCTGACAGCCGAAGCGCGGCAGAACCCGACGCTGACCCTGCTGGGCCAGGGGGTGACGCTGCCGGAGGTCAACAACAACGGAGGCAATCCTTATTACTACTCGGCCAACGTGTCACGGCTTTTCGAGCGCGGACAGAAGCGGCGCTGGCGGATGGAGGGCGCAAACGACACGGCGCTGGTGACTGAGAGCCAGTTGCACGATCAGGAGCGGCAGGTGGTGCTGAGCGTGCGGCAGGCGTTCACCAACATGCTCGCTGCCAAGGCTGCCGTGGGCATTGCGGAAGAAAACCTCACCGACTATCGCAAGACGGTCGACCTGAGCAAACAGCGGCTGGATGCGGGTGACATTACGCGGACGGACTTCGAGCGGATCGATCTGCAACAGGCGCAGTTCGAGTCTGACGACGACTCGGCGCGGCTGAACCTGCAGCAATCGAGCGCGCAGTTGCAGCAGCTGCTGGGCGTCGATCATCCATCGCCCACGTTCGACGTCACGGGAACGCTGGAGCCTCCAGCGCTGACGCTGACCATGACCGACGCCGAGAACCGCGCCCTGGCCGCACGTCCTGACTTCCAGGCGGCGAAGCAGTCGCTGCTGTTGTCGCAGGCGAATGCGCGCTTTGCTATCGCCAACGGCACCGCCGACCCTACGCTTGCAAGCGAGTACGAGCGCAGCGGCTCCGACAACACCTTCGGCGTGAGCCTCGCGATTCCGCTGCGCATCTTCGACCGCAACCAGGGCGAAAAGGAACGCACGCGCTACGAGATCGACTCGAGCCGGTTCGCCGTGGTGGCGGCGCGCAACCAGGTCGTCTCCGACGTCGATCAGGCGTGGCTTGCGCTCGACACCGCGCAGCACCAGGCGGTGCGCTACAACACCCACTACCTTGCCGAAGCAGGCCGCGTGCGCGACAACCTGCAGTTCAGCTATCGCAACGGAAACTCGACGCTGCTCGATTATCTCGACGCATTGCGCGACTACCGCTCCATCCATCTCAGCAGCCTTAACGCCAATGTTCAGGTGTGGCTTGCCATTCACCAACTCAGCTACGCGACCGCGACGGACATCCTCCCATGAAAATCTTGAAGCCACGCATTGAAATTCTGTCAGCCCTTGCACTTGCCGTCTTTCCCTTGACGGCCTGCAACCACACTCCCCCGGCGGCTGAAAAGCAGCCCACCAACGTCGGTGTCCAGAGCGCCGTGGTGCATCCGACCGAGAGTACCGATTATCTTGAGGTTCCGGCGCACATCATGGCCGACCCGGCGCACGTCGTCCACATCTATCCTCCGCTCAGCGGACGCATCCTCGGCCTCAACATCCTGCCCGGACAGAATGTGGTGAAGGGGCAGGTGATCGCGCAGTTGCAGAGCAACGATATTGCGGTGGCGCGCTCGGACTTCGAGAAGGCAAAGATCGAGGTGATCCGCGCGGACGGCGCGCTGGCGCGGGGCAAGCTGCTGCTGGCGCACGATGTGCTCTCGCAGGCGGACTTCGCCGAGTTGAAGGCCACCGATGAGGTCGCGCACTCGGAGCTGGAACGGGCACGGCAACATATCCGCGAGCTTGGCTTCGCCGAGAACAGCGTCTCGGACACGGTGGCGCTGCGTGCGCCGATCTCGGGCGTGGTGCTCGACATTGGCACGGCGACCGGCGAGATGCAGCGCTCGCTCGACAACGCGACGTCGATTGCAACGATTGCAAATCTGGACACGGTGTGGGTGGTGGGCGACGTCTTCGAGAAGGACCTGGCCTCGGTTCGTCCGGGCCGAGCGGTCGATATCGTTGTGCCTGCCTATCCTGACCTGAAGCTGTCGGGCCACATCCAGAACGTCTCCGACGCGCTGGACCCGACGACGCACACGCTGAAGGTGCGCGTGGTTCTGAGCAATCCAAAACATCAATTGAAGTCCGATATGTTTGCCACCATCCGCGTGGCGGGCGTTCCCCATGCGACCTACCTTCTTCCTGCGACAGCGGTGCTGCACGAGGCCGACACAACGTTCGTCTTTATCGTCAACGCTGCGGGAGGCTTCGATCAGCGCGCGGTGACGGTGGGCCGCACGCTGGAGTCGGGCACGGTGAAGAACATCGAGGTCCTTAACGGTCTCAACGACGGCGACAAGGTCGTCACAGCCGGCGGCGCATTGCTTCGCCCCACGAGCGGAGACTAAGCGTGCAGCCACTCATTCGCCTGTTCATTCGCTATCGCGCCATCATCCTGATCCTGTTCTTCGTCATGCTCGCCCTGGGCGGCTTCCTGGTGACGCGCCTCGATATCGAGGCGTATCCCGATCCCTCGCCGCCGCTGGTCGAGATCATCACGCAGAACCCTTCGTGGTCTGCGGAAGAGATGGAGCAGCAGGTCACGGTTCCGGTTGAGACCACCATCAACGGCACACCGCACCTTAGCCAGGTGCGCTCGATCAGCATCTTCGGCCTCTCCGACGTGAAGCTCTACTTCGACTTCGACAGTGATAGCTTCCGCGATAGGCAGGAGGTGTTGAACCGTCTGCAGACGCTGACGCTGCCCAACAATCTGCAGCCACAGCTCTCTCCGTGGTCGCCGATCGGCGAGATCTATCGCTATCAGCTGGAAGGCCGCGGCTATACGCTCAACGAGATCAAGGCCACGCAGGACTGGCTGGTGCGCCGCGAGCTGAAACAGGTTCCCGGCGTCATCGACATCACCACCTTTGGCGGAACGACGCGGCAGTACCAGATCGAGGCCGATCCCAACAAGCTGCTGAGCTACGGCGTGACGCTGCCGCAGGTCATCAACGCGGTGCAGTCGTCGAACGCCAACGCAGGCGGCAACTATTTGCAGCTCGGCAACCAGAACGTCAACGTGCGCGCCGTGGGACAAGTGCACACGATTGCCGATATCGGCTCCATCGTGGTCGCGGAGAAGAACGGCACCCCGATTACGGTCAACGATATCGGCAAGGTGAGCGAGGGCTTTCAGCCACGGCTGGGGCAGGTAGGACGCAACAAGCAGAACGATATCGTGCTGGGCATTGTGCTACTACAGAAGGACGAGAAGTCGCTGCCGACGCTGAAGGCGCTGAAGGAAAAGATCGCCAGCCTGAACTCGGGCAGCCTGCTGCCGCCGGGAATGCACATCAGCACCATCTACGACCGCACCACTCTCATCAACCAGACCACCCACACCGTGCGTGACATCATCATCACCGGGTTAATCCTGGTGACGCTGGTGCTGCTGTCGATGCTGGGCGATCTTCGTATCACCTTCATCGCGGCGGTCACGATTCCATTTGCGGTGCTGTTCGCCTTCGGCATGATGGTGCTTGCGGGCCGCTCTGCTAATTTAATTTCGATAGGCGCGATCGACTTCGGCATTCTGGTCGATGCGTCGATCATCGTGCTCGAAAGCATCTATCGAAAACTGTCGCGGCGTATCGAAGGCGAAGAGACGGGAGAGCTGATCGTCGAAGGCGTCACCGACGCGGCGCGGCCTGTGCTATTTTCGACCGGGATCATCGTGGTGGCGTTCATTCCGCTGTTTACGATGCAGGGCGTGGCCGGGCAGATCTTCTCGCCCATGTCGGTCACGTATGGCTTCGCGTTGCTGGGTGCGCTACTGTTTGCGCTGGTCTTTGCGCCGGTGCTGGGCTACCTGACCGCGCCGACGGTGCAGAAGGTGGGCGACGGCTATACGTGGCTGAGCCGCTCGCTGCGCAGGATCTACGAGAAGGTATTGCATCGCGTACTGCGCTATCCGAAGTCCGTGTGGATCGGCGCGGCGGCGATGCTGCTGGCGGGTGTGCTGTGCTTCATCTTTGTCGGCGGCGAGTTTATGCCTCCGCTCGAAGAGGGCAACCTGTGGATTCGCGCCACGCTGCCGCAGGACATCTCGTTCGACACCGCAGCGACGATGGCGAACCAGATCCGCGCTGTGATCGACGAGTCGCCCGAGGTAACGCAGACGGTCTCGCAGATGGGCCGCCCCGACGACGGCACCGACGTCAGCACCTTCAACAATATTGAGGTGTCGGTCGCGCTGAAGCCTGCGAACAAGTGGCGGCCTGGATTGACCAAGCCCGATCTGATTAATGAGATCAACAACCGACTGTCGCGCTTTCCCGGCATCGAGTTGAACTTCTCACAGAACATTCAGGACAACGTGGAAGAGGCCATGTCAGGCGTGAAGGGCGAGAACTCGCTGAAGCTCTTCGGCGACGACTTCGACACGTTGACCAGTCTCGCCGACAAGATCGAAACGGTGATGAAGTCCGTTCCCGGCGTGGCTGACGTTGGCGTCTTCAAGGTGGGTGGGCAGCCGTCGCTCATCATTCAAACGGACCGTGCCAAGGCCGCGCGCTACGGTGTGCTGTCGGCGGACATCAACGCCGCAGTGCAGGCAGCTATCGGCGGCGCGCCGATTACGCAGGTGATCCAGGGCGACCGTCGCTTCGACTTGACGGTGCGCTATCCCGAGGCTGATCGCAGCAGTCCCGACGCGATTCGCGCCATCCTCATTCCCACTGCCGACGGCGGAAGCATACCACTGGGGCAGGTGGCCGATGTGAGCATTCGCGAGGGCAGCTTCATGATCTATCGCGAGGGAGGACGCCGCTACATTCCGATTAAATTCAGCGTGCGGGGACGCGATCTATCGACCACGATCAGCGACTTGCAGGCGCAGTTGCAGGAGAAGGTGAAGCTGCCGACGGGCTACAACTACACCTGGGCAGGAGAGTTCGACTCGCTGCGCAAGGAGCAGCGACGGCTCGCCGTCATCATTCCCATCTCACTAGCGATCATCGTGGTGCTGCTCTACATCCAGTTCAACACATGGAAGGACGCGTTCATCATCATCGCAACGCTGCCGTTCTCGGCGGTGGGCGGCGCGGTCTCGCTGTTCGTGACGCACACGCCGTTCAGCATCTCCGCCGCGGTGGGCTTTACGTCGCTGATAGGAGTGGCAACGCTGGGCGCGGTCGTCTTTATGTCGGGCGTGCGGCGAGCGCAACGCGAGAGCATCACCGAGGACGGATGCACCGACAAGGGACTCGAAGAGGGCTGCATCGACGAGATGCGGCCAGTGGTGATGGCGTGCCTCGCGGCGGGACTTGGGCTGCTGCCTGCGTCGCTGTCGAACGGCATCGGCGCGCAGGCGCAGCAGCCGCTGGCCCGCGTGGTGGTGGGAGGAATGATTACCACCATCATCAGCATCCTCTTCATCCTGCCGCTGCTGCTTCGCCAGAAGCCGAAGCGCAGGGAGGACGAGACGGCGTAGTTACTGCGTAGCAGGGCTGCTCGGAGGCAGAATGCGAGAGGTGACTTCGAGCCTATGGTAGCTGCTGTAGCGAGCATCGAAGGCCCATACGGTCTGGTTGCCGTCGAAGGTTGAGATCGCTGTCGAGGCGATGGTCGTTGGCATCCAGAAGGTGCGCGCATCGAGAAGCACGGGAGCGTAGTCGATCGTGATGCGCCATACGCCGACCGTCTGCGGAAGGATGGTGTGATGCGGCGCAATCAGCTCCATGCGCTTGACCTGCATGGTGGCCGGGTCAATGAAGACTCGGCCGCGGCTCTCTTCGGTGAGCAGACAGTTGGCGTGCCTGCCCGGCAGGGTAGCGAATTGAATGACGTAAGGCTCGCCCGGCAGCGTCGGCTCGAGAGCGTAGCTCATGCAGGATCTCTGGCTGAGGCTGACGACATCGAGGCCGCCGGAAAAGACGCCGCCGAGAATGGCTGGGCCCTGGATCTGTTTCCCCTCGACGGACGTTCCGTTGACCGCCGTGGCCTCGCGCGATTCATCCAGCGTCGCCGCGCTGCCGGGATGCGTCACACGCTGTAGCCGGAAGATCGAGTCGTTGACCGAGAACTGCCGCTTGCCAGCATAGGCCTGCGAGGAGACGATGTGCTCGCTACAGAAGAAGTCGGGAACCTGTGCCTCGTAGCGATGAAGATTGCTATCGAGTTGCTGCAGCACATCATCGAGCGTGGGCGATGAAGCGGTTTGCGCGAGCGCGGCAGCAGCTAGAGCGAGAACACTGAGCAGCGCGATGACGGCGATCCGATTAACTCTGGCTTTCATCCGTCCCCCTGGAGCGCGACTTCGGGAATCAGAAAAATGATATGCCATGCGGGCCATGCGCAGTTCGCTAAGGTGCAGGCCGCTCGGCAACAGCGACTCCAACGAAGGAGTCGGCGCAGCCATAGTAGAGAAACCACTTCGCCTTGAAGACGACCAGCCCCTCGGCAAAGGTCGTTCCGGTGGGGTACTGCCCGCTGCGCTCGAAGGGAAGCTCAGGACGGAAGACGGGCTCGTCGGTGCGCTTCAGCAACTTCGCCGGATCGTCCGCAGAGAAGAGCGCCTCGCCGACTGAGTAAGCGCCGGGATCGAGTCCTGCCGCACCGTGGCCTGCGCCGTTCTTTCCGTTATAGATCAGCACGATGCCGTTCTTCGTCATCACTGCCGGAGGGCCGACCTCGGGGAAGCCGCTGTCGAAGAGGTCGGCGCGGCGCTTGAGCAGAACTACGGGATTGCCCTTCGCATCTTCGATTGCGGTCCAGTGGATGAGGTCCGGCGAGGTCGCGAGATGAATCTCCACCTCGCCCCAGTACATCCAGAATTTGCCGTGAATCTTCGCGGCGATGAGACGGCCGTCGACGAGATGCGTGACGATGCCGGAGGACTTGTAGCTGTGAAAGGCGGGACGATCGCTCGGCGGAAATGCAGGACCGTACTTGGTCCAGTGGACGAGGTCCTTCGACGTGGCAACGCCAATGCTGGTGGACTTGCGGTTCCACTGCGTATAGGTCAGCACATAGCTGCCATCGGGGCTCTCAACCACGCGCGGATCTTCGACGCCGCCGGGCCACTCGCGGTCTTTCTGCGCATCGTCGGCGGCATAGAAGACGGGCTCGGCGCTGCGAACGAAGTGAACGCCGTCGTCGCTTGAGGCCAGCCCCAGCCGCGAGGTGTGCATGCCGATCACCTTTGGCCCGGTATCATCTTCGGCGCGATAGATCACATAGATCTTTCCGTTGCGCACGACCGCCGCCGGGTTGAAGGTGTTCGACGCCTCCCAATGCACCGGCCGCCGCCGCAGCGGATCGAAGAAGACCGACTGCGGGTTGGGCGTAATCACCGGCGCGGCGACAGGCCGGTGAAAGGGACCGATGGTCCAGCCCTGCTGCTGACACAGCGCGGCCGAGGGAGCGATCAGCATGACCAGCAGCGCGGCAGACCGTGTCCTCTGCGCGAGCGGCTTGATTGCGGCGAATCTCATTTGGGCAGCCATCGGATCAATATAGTGCACGCGGCGCATTCTTCAAGAGGCGCGCCGGAAATCCAGTATTGCGTCGCGGCCGTAATCTATTCAGCGGGTGTGCGTCATATCCAGCGCGTAGAGTTGTTCGTGCCGACTAGTGTCACAACAGGCATCGGGCGCCACGGAGGGATTGCAATGGACGACGACGAGAGAAGCAGACAGAAAACGACAACGACGTTAAGCCGCAGGAAGTTTCTCGGCGCGTCCGCCGCGGCGGCAGCGGGAGTTTGGATCTGGTCCACGCGCGGCTCGCGGACGGTCGAGGCGAAGGACTCCGCGCCACCTCCGAAAGAAGTCAGGATCGTCATGTTCTCCGACACCGGGCAGCGGCTGCAGACCGAGACCGTGCCTACCATTGTGAAGAGCGACGCAGAATGGCGGCAGCATCTCACCCCCGACGCCTTCGCCGTGACCCACCATGCCGATACGGAGCGCGCCTCCTCCGGCCAATACTGGAACGATCATGACAAGGGGCTGTATCGCTGCATCTGCTGCGACACGGCACTCTTCAACTCGGACACCAAGTTCGAGTCGGGCACCGGCTGGCCCAGCTTCTGGCAACCCATCGCCAAGGAGAACGTGCACGAGATCTCCGACAACAGTTGGGGTATGGGGCGAATCGCCGTCGCCTGCCGCCGCTGCGATGCGCATCTCGGCCATGTCTTCGACGACGGGCCACGGCCCACCGGACTTCGCTACTGCATGAACTCGCTGTCGCTGCGCTTTGTGAAATTTGCCTGAGCAG
>NZ_DATKQC010000099.1:0-8771 GCF_035532915.1 Edaphobacter sp. | reverse complement strand
ATGAGCCCGCCAAGGCAGATCACGGCCCCGGCGTACATGGCGAAGGTTTTGCCGAAAGGTCTCAACTCCCCCGGTAGACGGTTTCGGTTAGGTCGAGCGTGTTCTCATCGTCGAACGTGCGCCAACGAATTGCGAACAACTCACTCGGCCGAAGAGCATCTGTCATGTCTAACATGAGCAACAGCTGATCCCGGCGGGTCGGCGGCACAATGGTGAATGAACTGCGACCTTGGAAAAGTGGTTGAGTCCTGGTACTCCACGGGCATACCTCCAACGACTCCTAAGTAGACAGAAGCTGTTAGTGCTTTGGAGCAATGGACCGACTGGATCGCTTAGAGATTGCACTCTTCGGCAATCGCGGAACAGCCTGAACGCCTGCCCAAAGCGTTGCGATCGTTTGCTCGACCACGAGAGTCTGGTCAGGCAAGTCAGGCACAACCCCTTGGATGACCATGAGCGTGGCGAGGCCGAGGATCGTGTACCACCAGGTGTGGGCTACGACTGTGTCATCCTTACTTGGCAATCCTTCAGCCCTGGCAACATCGAAAAAGAGCTGTACGAAACGTTGGAACAACGGCCTGCCGATGTCGTCGATATATTGTCCAGCGCGGATGCCGTTGCGGTTCTCCGGCCCGAAGAAGACGTTGCGGAATTGCTGTGGATGGGCAGTGCAGAACTGAATCAAGCCGCGCGAAGTCGCAAAAAGACGCTCTTTCGGCGCAGGATGTTTAGCGGCAATCGCGTCGAAGTTCTGAATCAGCAGGCCGATCACCTCGCTGCTCAACTCGGCAAGAATGTGCCATTTGTCCGGAAAATGCTGGTAGATCACGGCGTGCGTATAGCCGATCTCTTTAGCGATCGCACGAAGCGTCACGGCTTCGTAACCGCGATCGGCGAACATTTTGCTTGCAGCCGCAAGGATTTCGCCCCGCAGCCTTTCCTTGCGCTCTACCCGGCGACTTGGTGATGTGGATGTCACTTCAATAGCTTAGACCCTTTCGATAATTTTTACGACCGTTTGTTGACTTATAACCATTGGTTAAAGTAAAACCGATGTATGACCGAGGCGAACATTCCGAAGGAGAATCCTCGATGCGACTCAACCGAATTCATTCCATTGCCACTCTTCTTTTTGCAATGTTGATTGCCGCCGGCTTGACCCCGCAGCGACTCCACGCCCAACAGGCCGATTCCCCGGTATTCCACTGGAAGGCTACGGCATATCGAATGGTACGCGCGGGAAGCTGGGGCCTCCCCCGTTCGATCCTTCGGTCTACCCGGTCGAGAACATAGGATCACGGTCCCCATCGCGATCCGCTACTGATCGGTAGCAAATTCCGCTTTCCAGCGGCGTCACAATGAAGAATTTCACGTCCCCGCGACCACCGTTGAAGTCAAACGGAACGATCGGGTGCTAGCTGCATAAGTTTCATTAAGGAGACAGTATGGAAGAGCTTAACGACCGCATCGCCCAGAACAAATATGCACGAATGGCAGGATTGATGTATCTGCTGGTGATCGCCGTATTCGTTACCGGACTGTTTCTGAGGTCCGGTATCGAAAAGAGCGGCAACTTTATAGATTCCTCGCACCGGATCGCCTCTTCAGAGCACCTATATCGGATCGGCGTTTCGGTCCAACTGAGTACGATGCTCTTGGCGCTTTGGCTGGCGATCAGCCTTTACGTAGCTCTTCGACCGGCAAATCGTAATCTTGCATTGGCCGCGCTTTCATTCAGGCTGGGCGAGATTGTTCTTGGCGCTATGTGGATCGTCCTGCAATTTCTCTCGGTCTCCGTTCACATTGCGGCAGATCACGCAGGCACGTTCAACGTGGGGCTGTTGAGCGAGCTTTCGGGACTGATCTTCCAAGCTTCGGCAAATTCCCTAAACGTCAGCGCCATCTTTATGGGGATGGGATCGACCATCTTCTTCTATCTCTTCCTTCGGTTCGGCTACATTCCGAGAGTGCTGTCCGGGCTGGGTATCTTCGCTTCTTTGCTGGTGATTGCAGCGTGCTTCGGGAAGCTCGTTTTCCCGGAGTACACGAGCATCTTGGATCTTGCCTTTATCCCGATGGGACTCTCGGAAGTGACAACCGGTTTTTGGCTGATGGTCAAGGGGCTGAACCACGAGTCCCCCGCACTCAAAGCGTGAACAGTTGCAAGAAACGGACAAAAGAGTTCCAAGGACGATTTGCGGTGCAAAAGCGTCACCCGCCCATGGCACTGGTGGTTGGTATTTTTACGAGCTCGTGAGCGTTGAGACACTCAAAATTAGAAACCACTGAATAATTTTCAACCAATGGTTTGAATAGGCCTCTAATCGTCAGGTCGCGCATTTGGATGGGCGGCCAAATACGAGACAAAGGAGGATGCGATGAAAGTTCTAGTGATTGGAGCAGCGGGCAAGAGCGGAGAGGCGCTGGTAAATGAGGCGCTGGCGGCCGGACATAAGGTGACGGCTTTCGTGCGTAGTGCCGCGCAGTACAAGAAGGCGAATGTCAGAGTTGTTGCGGGCGACGTGCTGGACGCGGCCGCGGTCGACGTTGCGGTAGCCGGACAGGATGCGGTGATCGACGCGCTGGGCGGCAAGACGCCGTGGAAAGTGACGACGATGGAAACGAGCGCGGCGCACAATATTGTGGACGCGATGCGGCGCAATGGCGTGCGGCGGTTGATGAAGATTTCGGTGGTGGGCGCGGGCGAGAGCGTCAAGAACGCCGGTTTTTTCAACGAGCACCTGCTCATGCGGACGTTTCTGCGGGGTCTGCTGGTAGACAAGGCGGGCATGGAGGCCGAGATCGAAGGCAGCAACTTGGACTGGACGCTCGTGCGGCCGCCTATGTTGACCGACGGTGAGAAGACCGGCGTTACCAGGGTGCTGAGCACGAAGGGCGGCGAGAAAGCGCACAAGATTGCGCGCGCCGATCTTGCGGCATTCATGGTGAAGGAACTCGAAAGCGTTCGATATGTGCGTCAGGCAGTGACGGTCACGACCACCTAGCAGGCTTCCGCGAGGGATCAAACAACCGAGGTAACAGTGTGGACGGACGGCTTTACGAAAAAGGCGGCGTCCTTGGCTTTCATGCAAAACGCAAACAAGGAGAAGACCAATGATCGTTGTAACAGGAGCAAGTGGAAAGCTTGGTGGACACGCTATCAAGAGTCTTTTGGAAAAGATGCCGGCAGAGCAGATCATTGCAGCCGTTCGTAATATCGAAAAGGGCTCGAGTCTGGCGAACTTGGGTGTGCAGCTTCGCGAAGCGGACTACACGAAGCCCGAAACCCTCGCCAAGGCTTTCGCAGGCGCAGAGAAGGTCTTGCTGATCTCGTCCAGCGAAATTGGTCAGCGGTTCGCACAACACCAGCATGTGATCGACGCTGCTGTTGCCGCCAACGTCAAAATGCTCGTCTATACGAGCATTTTGCGTGCGGATACATCCGCTCTTTCTCTTGCAAGGGAGCATCTCGCCACGGAGAAGGCGATCCAGGCTTCAGGCTTGCCGTTTGTCATCCTGCGCAACGGCTGGTACTTGGAGAATCACACGGAATCGTTGGCCCCTGCGCTACAGTATGGGGCGATCCTGGGCGCAGCGAAAGAAGGAAAGTTCGCTTCCGCCGCGCGGGCAGACTATGCAGCCGCAGCCGCAGTTGTCCTTACCAGCCAGGGGCACGAAAACAAAGTCTACGAGCTTGCCGGGGATGAATCCTTCACCCTTTCAGAACTCGCGGCCGAGGTTTCCGAGGTTGCAAAGATCACCGTGGTCTATCAGGACCTCCCACAGGAAGAGTACGAGAAGGCACTTCTGAAGTTTGGCCTGCCGATGCCCATTGCAGCGATGCTTGCCGACTCTGATGTCGGCGCTGCGAAAGGCGACTTGGATAGTCAGTCGGCAGACCTTCGTTCTCTCATCGGTCGGCCAACTACCCCTCTCATTGAGGCGATCAGATCGGCTGTGTAAAGGCCATTAGCGATTCATGCGACAGATAACTGTGGAACTCAACGGAACTAGCGAAGTGCCAGCTGCGCAAGTCACAAGCTCGGGCGTTCACCCCAAGGGCAACGTCGGGCTTCGACGTTGTCCGCTCGCAGCTCGATGAGTATTTTCGGCGCAAGCGGGTTCACTTCGACTTGCCGATCGCGCTGCGCGGAACGATCTTCCAGCAATCGGTGTGGAGCCTGCTGCAAACAATCCCGTATGGAGAGACGCGCTCCTGCGGAGAGCTTGCGGAATTGCTCGGCAATCGCCTCGCCATCCCTGCCGTAGGGCTTGCAAACGGCAGGAACCCGATCAGTATTATCATCCCGTGCCACCGGGTCGTCGGTAGCAACGGAAGCCTCACGGGGTATGCTGGTGGTCTCCGAACGAAAGCGTCGGCTACTGGATTTAGAAGCAGCGGTAGTGACATCGCAGCAGCAACTCAGTCTTTCGTAGAAGCGTCGCGTGGTACGCGCCAGAGGTACCACGCGGCAATGGTTCGATAGGGACTCCACCGCTGTCCTTCTCTCGTAATATCCGGAGTCGCGGAGCGAATTGCGGAGAGCACTATCCCATCTCGACACATGTGATGAACTCCGTACCGACGAAAAAGGAATACGCGTTGAGCGGGCTATCGTGATCCACCTCGAGGCGTTCGATTGGAACTGCTCGCAGGATATAACTCCGAGCTACACGCTCGAAGAATTCAACGCTTTGAGCAAACGAACAAAACGTTAGCATCCGATGGAGATCAACGATGGCAGTCGGCAAGATATGGATCCAGTCACACGTCCGATGTGAAATAAAGCATAGTTCACCTTTGTCGAACCACTTGTTCGGACCAAGACTTGTCATGTTATTGATATGAAAATAGTAGAAGCGGTGGGGGCATCATTCAGATCACGACAAAGTCGGGAACAAATTCATTCGACGGTTCAGACTAACTCGCATCCGTTGCACTTCAACCTTGGATCCGCCGGCCCCTGTATTTCGCTTGATAGCGGCTAAGCTTCCACCAAAACCTTGCCGTACCGTTTCTCGACATACTCATCGAGAATCACCTGGAACTCCTCAACGATCTTGTCACCCTTTAAGGTAGTGAACAGTTTTCCATCAACATAAACAGGGGCCTTCGGTTCCTCGAAGGTTCCCGGCAGCGAGATGCCGATATTAGCGTGCTTGCTCTCGCCGGGGCCATTGACGATGCAGCCCATGACAGCGAGCTTCAGCTCCTCCACCCCGGGATACTGCTTCTTCCACTCCGGCATCGAGGCCACCAGATATCCCTGAATCCGCTCCGCAAGTTCCTGAAAATACGTCGAAGTCGTGCGTCCGCAGCCGGGGCAACTCGTCACTTGCGGCATAAAGCTGCGAATCCCCAGCGACTGCAGAATCTGCTGGCCGCAGCGAACCTCTTCGCTGCGGTCGCCACCCGGGGTAGGTGTCAGGCTCACTCGGATCGTGTCTCCAATCCCGGACAGCAGCAGGGGAGACAATCCAGCCGTTGAGGCTACGACGCCCTTCATTCCCATTCCGGCCTCGGTCAGCCCAAGGTGCAGCGCATAGTCGCAGCGTCCAGCCAGTTCGGTATAAACGTCGATCAAGTCGCGCACGCCGGAGACCTTCGCGCTTAGGATGATCTGGTCCCGCCGCAGACCGTACCGTTCCGCCGCTGCTCCATTATCGAGGGCCGAGACCACCATCGCCTCCATCATGACGTCGCGCGCGGGCAGGGGGTTGGCCGATTTGGAGTTCTCGTCCATCATCTTCGTCAGCAGCGCCTGATCGAGCGAACCCCAGTTCACCCCGATCCGTACCGGCTTCTGGTGCTTGACCGCGACCTCGACCATGGTCCTGAAGTTGTCGTCATCCTTACGGCCGATTGAGCAGTTGCCCGGATTGATCCTGTACTTCGCCAGCGCCTGCGCGGTGTCGGGATATTTGGTCAGCAACTGGTGGCCGTTGTAGTGGAAGTCGCCGATGATCGGCGTCGTCCATCCCTTCTTCGCAATGCCCTCGACAATATAGGGAACAGCTTTGGCGGCCTCGTCGTTGTTGACGGTGACGCGTACCATCTCAGAACCTGCCCGCGCCAGCGCCGCTACCTGCTGCACCGTCGATTCCACGTCCGCCGTGTCGGTATTGGTCATCGACTGCACCACGACCGGTGCATCCGAACCCACACGAATTTCCCCCACATTCACCGTTACTGCACGTCGACGCTGTATCTCAGGCATAAAGTCTCCACCCTCAAGTTTATCACTGGGTCGGGTCGGGGCCTCACGGTACACTGTCATCTAAAGCCGTCTAAAAGTTTGTAAACCATAATCTCGCTCTTTTTATCTTGGCCCGGTAGCTCAGTTGCATAGAGCAGCGCACTCCTAACGCGAAGGTCGCAGGTTGGACTCCTGCCCGGGCCACCACCTCTCCCCGAAAAATGCACCACTGTCGCAACTACCCCAAACATTCTGTGTTCAACTCATTCTGGTGCACTCAGGGACGATGATGACAAGAACGTTTTACCTCTCCAGGCGTAGTTTCTTAGGGCTCGTTACTTCGGCTTCGCTTCTCTTCGGCTCCGCCGTCTCCTCCCTCGCGCAAAAGCCTCAGTCCCGTATCGCAGGCGAGATCACGTCCCAGCGCGTCGTGATGCCCAAATCGCAGCCTCCCATCGCGAGATTTGCTCCCGACAAGGGGAGCCTCGCGCCCCAGACGCGACTCGGCAGCATGAATCTTGTCTTTAGCCGGTCCGCCGCGCAGGAGGCCGATCTTCAGGCCCTGATCGCCGCCCAGCAGAACCCTGCCTCGCCGCAATATCACGCGTGGCTGACTCCCGACCAGTTTGCCGTCCGCTTCGGCATGTCCGACGCCGACATCGCCAAGGCCGAGGCTTGGCTGGAGCAGCAGGGCTTTACTGTCGAAGGCGTATCGCGCAGCAGGAACCGCATCACCTTCTCCGGCACGGCGGCGCAGGCCGAGGCTGCCTTTGACGTCCAGTTGCATAATTACCAGACCGACGGCACCACCCACTTCGCTCCGGCGGGGAACATCAGCCTTCCGGCGGCGCTCGCTCCCGTCGTTCAGTCCGTCACTAATCTTTCGAACTTTCGCCCACGCTCGCACATGCGGGTCCAGAGCGGTTCGTTGGTTTCGAGGCCCAACTTTACCTCCGCACAGACCGGCAGCCACTTTTTGACACCAGCCGACATCGAGACCATCTACGACATCAAGGCCGCCCAGAGCGCAGGCTACAACGGCTCCGGCCAGTCGATCGCCATCATGGGCCAGACCGCCGTCGTCCTCTCCGATATCGAGAACTTCCAGAGCGCGGCCGGGCTGACCAAAAAAGACCCCACCATGGTTCTTGTGCCGAAGACCGGCGTCGCTACCGTCTACACCGGCGACGAGTCCGAGTCTGACCTCGACCTCGAATACTCCGGTGCCATTGCGCCCGGCGCGACCATCTTCTTCGTCTATACCGGTAACGCCAGCGGCGCCAGCGTGACCGATGCCATCCAATACGCCGTCGACAACGACATTGCTCCCATCATCAGCACCAGCTATGGCGGCTGCGAGACCCAGTACTCGACCACCGAGTACAACACTGAGAACAGCGTGCTCGCGCAGGCGGCGGCTCAGGGCCAGACCGTCATTGCGGCTGCTGGGGACGATGGTTCGACGGACTGCTATAACATCAAGGGCCTCACCACGGCACAGCAGCAGGCCCTTGCTGTAGATTTTCCTGCTAGCAGCCAATATGTCACCGCGATGGGCGGCACCGAATTTTCCGCTGCAAACGTTGCCTCCGGTAGCAGCTACTGGGCGGCGGCGAACGGCAGCGACGTCCTCAGCTCGGCCCAGTCCTATATTCCTGAGGAGGTCTGGAACGACGATTCAGCCTCCGCCACTAGTGCTGCTACCGCTATCTCCGCAGGCGGCGGCGGGGCCAGTGTTCTCACCACCACCCGGCCTGCCTGGCAGACCAGCCTTCCCGGTATCCCCTCCGGCAGCACCCGGCTGGTGCCCGACATCGCGCTCGACTCGTCGCCCAACAACGCAGGCTATCTCTATTGCTCCAGCGATTTTAACAATACCCGGATCACCGGAAGCTGCGCGAACGGATTCCGCGACAGCAGCAACTCGAACCTGACCATCGCCGGGGGCACCAGCTTTGCCGTTCCCATCTTTGCCGGAATGGTGGCCATGATCAATCAGGCGACCGGGCAGACCGCGCAGGGCGTCGTCAACCCCACCCTTTACGCTCTCGCCACGAACTCGACAACCTACGCGTCGGCCTTCCACGACATCACCACGGGCAACAACTCCTGCACTGCCGGATCGACTTACTGCTCCACCGCGGCCATGAACACGTCGCTCTATGCTGCGACGGCCGGTTACGACCAGGCTAGCGGTCTGGGTTCGGTCGACTTCAACAATCTGCTCAACGCATGGAAGGCAGCCGCCGTTCCGGGCAGCTCATCGCTGCTTGCGACCACCACCACCGTTACCGCGGCCACCACCACTCCGGCCTCGGGTGCGTCGGATGTCGTCACCATCAGCGTCGCCCCCAGTGTTGCCCCCCTCACTCCCACACCTACGGGGACGGTCACGATCCTGGTCGATGGCACCCCGGTTTCGCCCGCGCCAACCCTGTCGGGCGGTACCACCAGCTATTCCTTCTCTTCGACCACGACCGGACAGCATGTTATCCGCGTAACTTATTCGGGTGATGGGGTTTATGCTCCCTCGAGCAATACGGTCACGGTCAACGTCGGACCGGGCTTTACCAT
>NZ_DATKQC010000098.1:0-16266 GCF_035532915.1 Edaphobacter sp. | reverse complement strand
AGTCACGCCATCCACCGCATAGGTGAAGGTCTGGTCCAGCGGAACCGGAAGAGCGACGTCACAAAACAGAGGCATCTCTCCAGCTTAGCGGACGCGGCAGAACTCCGTAGCCAGCAGCTCCCAGGAAGGTCTGCCGCAAATGATTTGTCATCCTTCAGCGAAGCCGGAAGACCCGCATAAAATAAAACAGTGTCATCCTTCGCGGAGGATCCACATAAGCATTGTCATCCTTCGCCGCAGGCGGAGGATCTGCTGTTGTCTTCCCGGCGTTTTCCTTTGGAATCTCCCTACGCTGGCGACGTCGCGTTAATCAGCAGCAGACTCACCGCTCCCTCGGTCGTCCGCTTATGCGGAGTCATCCTTGGCACCACCAGCATGTCGCCCTTGTTCAGCGTGATCGTCGTATGCCCCTCCGACTCCGGCGCAAGCCACTCACCCGGCTTGGTCTGCCGCGCATTCTTCGGTGTGCCGCCAAGCTCGTACTGCGTCGAGCCGTCGAGCACCTGGAAGACGTGGTCTCGGTGCTGGTGATACTCGAACTCTTTCGCCGCCTTCTTTTCTTCCGCGCTGATCGTGATCGAAACGCCCACCTTGCCGGTGACAATGTCCTTCGCCGCTGGCGCTTCTTCAAGGTTCTTCACCATGCCTTCGAGCGTCGCAGCCGGAAACACTTTGAAGGTCGCGCCCTGCCCGGCTTCGGAATCGGCAGGCGCAGCGTGGAGCAACGTATCGGTTAAAGGGAGAGCAGCGGCGGCGAGGGGAGCCGTCCAGAGGAAGTTGCGGCGAGTTTGTACGTTAGCCATGCAAAAAAGTGAATCATATTCAATGCTGTTCACGCCACATGTAACCCCTAAAATGCAAATTCACCGGTTACAAGGGCATCCCTGTAACCGGTGAAATGTATTTATACAGGTTACATTGTCAAAGATCAGCGCGGGCCATCCTCCTGCGGGACCTCCTGGCCTTCGCCGGGGAACGGCCATTTGCGCTCAATCGGCTGCTGCGCCTCGCGCGTCTCCTTGGGAACATTCGTGTCCATCTTCAGATTTTCCATGAAGTGCACGCCCAGCTTACCCGCAGTGGCAAGGTCGATATCGCCGTCGTGATCGAGATCTTCTGCAACGATCTGCGTTCCAATGCCCGCAGTGCCATTGACTGAGATCGCCGTCCGCGTAAACGTCCCGGTCTTGCGATCGATCCGATAAACGTAGACCACCAGCGGATCATACGACCCCGGATCGTTGCCCGAGTGCCCGCGATAGCGCTTGCCTGTAATCAGCACCGGGACACCGTTGCCATCCAGGTCGACCAGCTTCAACGCATGAGACTGCGAGAAGGACTCGTCGATGGTATGCCGCGTCCACGTCCGATGCGCCGCCGTGCCTCCCTGCTGCAGCCAGTAGAGCCCATAGCTGTGCCCCTGGCCATAGATCAGGTCGAGCTTGCCGTCGTTATTGACGTCGTAGCCGAGAATCGGAAATCCGGCATCGCCAAGCCGCCAGTCCGCATGCCAGATCCACTTGTCATGATCGGCATCCACGTTCTGAAACCATCCGGATGGCGTGAGGATATCCGCCTTGCCGTCGCCGTTCACGTCGGCGATGCCGATGCCGTGACCGTCCTGCTCCTTGCCGCCGACGTGATGCACCTTCGGTGTTGCGCCGGAGAAGTCGACCCAGATGACTCCCGAATGGTTGTAATGCGCAAGCGCGACATCCGGCTTGCCGTCGCCGTTGATGTCGGCAAACGCGCCGCCTTCGGTGTCGTAGCTATTAGTGATGAAGTGCTTCTGCCACATCGCTCCCGGCTTCTTCGGATTCTCGTACCACCAGAGACCGTTCGAGATCCAGCCCGTGGTCACAACATCGGGCGCGCCGTCGTGGTTCACATCGATCGTCCACTCTCCGCAGTCGGAGACGAACTCGTTGTGAATGCCGACGGTGCGGTACTGGTGCTGCTTCCAGTCCCCGCCATGCGGCCCCGGATTCTCATACCAGTAAGCACCGCTAAGCAAATCATCGAAGCCGTCGCCGTTCATGTCGAGCGTGGTGATGCCCTCGGCATGATCGTTGCCCAGCCGATGCGCCAGAAAGGCGAGCCGCGGCTTGCCATCCGGCCCATTCCCCGGTTTAGGCTGGCGAAATTCCGTGGCATGACTGGGGTCCTGCGCCTGAGCAGCTACCCCTGTGCCAAGAACGAGAAGAACAGCGAGTGAAAGAGCAGAGATTCTCATAAAAGTTTTTACCCAGAACTTTCTCAGCCAGCCTGCGATGAAACCAGCTTCATGGTGGTGGGATTCCAATGAACGACGTTGCCCTTCTCCATGCTCAGGTTGCTGAGCAGCGCCGCTCCCGCCGCGCGGAATCCGAACACCGCATCTTCCACCACCGGCTTGCGCGTGCGCACCGAATCGAAGAAGTTGTGGAAGTGGTCGTAGCTGTCGCTGTATCCCCGGGGCGCGACATACCGCTCCAGGCCTACCTCATGCATGGTGTTCAGGGGTTCGACCGGATACTTCTCGCGATACTTCGCGACGTACTCCTTCTGCATCGCATTGGTAAAGGTGCTGACGGTATAGCCCGGCTCCTTCTCACGCGGCACGCGGTTCAGGATCACGGAGTTGCCCGCAATCTCGATCGTTCCCTCCGAGCCGGTAAAGAGCAGACCTTCGCTCTCCTCGCCGCCATCGACGAAGTTGACGCGAAGGCTGAGGTTGAAGCCCTCTTCGTAGTCGAACAGCGCCAGCATCACATCGGGAACGTTGCGCCCGTCCTTCCAGAAGCGCAGCCCTCCGGTGGCCATCGCCCGCGTTGGCCCATGCGATCCAGTGATGAAATGCGTGCCGCTGAAGAGATGGACGAACAGGTCGCCCGCCACGCCGCTGCCGTAGGCCTTCCACTTGCGCCACTGGAAGAAGTGTTCCGCATTGAAGGGAATCTTCGGCGCCGTTCCCTGGAACCGCGGCCAATCGCAGGTCTCCGGACTCGCGTCCAGAGGAATGGAGTAGTCCCACGCTCCGATGGCGGAGTTCCTGTCCCATCGCGCCGTCACCATATTCAACTTTCCGATCGCGCCCGAGGCGAGCAGTTCCTTTGCCTTGGCGTAAATGATGGAGCTGACGCGCTGACTGCCGATCTGAATGATCCGCTTGGTCGTCCGCGAGGTCTCAATAATCTCCGGGCCGTCCGCATAGAGGTGAATCATCGGCTTTTCGCAGTAGACGTCCTTGCCTGCGTTCATCGCGTCGATCGCAGCCTGTTTGTGCCAGTGGTCGGGCGTAGCAATGATGACCGCATCAATGTCCTTGCGCACCAGCACCTCGCGGTAGTCCCGCGTCGTGAATACGTCCTGACCCCAGACCTCTTTGCAGTGCGCCAGTCGCCCGTCGTAGCAGTCTGCGACCGCTACCAGCTTTACTCCCGGAACCTGCACGGCCCAGCCTGTATCTCCCTGGCCCTGGCCGCCCGCGCCGATGAGCGCAATCTGGATGTTGTCGTTAGCGGAAATTACTTGACCCGTTTCACGCGGGGCTAGGGCAAGCATGTGCATCCCAGATCCAGCCGCGGCAATACCAGCACCAGCGGCCTTCAGAAAAGCTCTACGATCCAGACTCGTCATAACAGGTTTATCTCTTTTCACGACACAGGATTTTGTTCTCGGTAGACACAAAAAACTTATGTCATCTCGGCGCGTATGTCCAGTACGATACAAAAATATGTTAGCGGTAACATCCTTGAAATTGACAGCAGTTTATGCATTGAGCGATGGCGCGCGCGCCATGCGATGCCAGTAAACGTCGTGCTCAATCTCTCGAAAAGAATCTCGACTCTTAGAAACTCATGGATGTCTTGTGTAACGTATGCGTTCGATGGATAGCTTAAACTCAGTGGAGTTCAGCATCCGAGGCAAAGTCCATGAAGAACCTGTCCATTGCAATCTTCCTGCTGCTCACTCTAGCGCTCGGCTGCAACACATCCCAGATGCCAACTCGTTCGCCCGACGTACAGCGAGAACCGTCCTCACGGCGAGCCTCGATCGCTCAAGACACCAATGCTGGTCAGCCCTTCGACTACTATCTCCTCAACCTGTCGTGGTCGCCGGAGTTCTGCTACAACCACCCCAACGCGGCCGAGTGCGCTCAACACCGTGCCTTCACGCTGCACGGACTCTGGCCACAGAACAACACCGGGCCCTACCTCGAGAACTGCTCCAATGCATCTGGTCCGCAGAACCCCTCGGCCTATAGCGACATCTACCCCGACACAGGCCTGCTGCGCCACGAGTGGAAGACCCACGGCACCTGCTCCGGACTGGCCCCGGACACCTTCTTCAACCTCGCTCGCCAGGCCGTGCAGAGCGTTGCGATTCCCACTGAACTCACCTCACTTGATCACCAGACGTCGATGCCCCCTGCACAGATCCTCGACCTCTTCGCAAGAGCCAATCCTTCTTTCCCACGCGAGAGCCTGGCTCTGAGCTGCGGCAACAATTACCTGACAGCCATCGAAGTATGCATGAGCAAGGCGCTCCAGCCCACAGCCTGCGGGCCTATTCGCTCCTGCCGAGCGAACACCGTGCGCATTCCACCGCCGCAAAGCGTGCCGGTCAACTAAATCTTTTTCCCTTGTAAGAGGAAGAACCGCCGCGTAGAAATCCTAAGCCTTTGCCGGAGGCTTTAGCCCCATCTCCGCCATCACCCTCTGCAGGTCCTTCCACGCTTCGCCCTTCTGTCGCGGATCGCGCAGCAGGAACGCCGGATGATAAGTCACCGCTACCTTTGCGCCACGGCAGCTGTGCCATGTTCCGCGTAGCGAGGCGAGCGACTGCTTGACCCCCAGCAGATAGGTCGCAGCCGTGGCCCCGAGCGCCACAATCACCTCGGGCTGCACTACGTCGATCTGCTTCACCAGAAACTGCGTGCAGGTATTGGCCTCGACCGGCTCGGGAACGCGGTTCGCCGGTGGCCTGCACTTCACGATGTTGGCGATATAGACCTCTTCCCGTTTCAGCCCCATCGCCCCAATCATGTTGTTCAGCAACTGCCCTGCCTTACCCACGAATGGAACACCGGAGGCATCTTCATCCGCACCCGGCCCCTCGCCCACGAACATCAGACGCGCACCCGGGTTGCCATCGCCGAAGACAATATTGCGACGCCCTGCGTAGGCCAGCGGACACCGGGTGCAGTCACCGATCTCGTCGCGAATCGCCTGCATCGCCGCTTCACGCTCCGCCACCGGAATCGAGGACTGAGGTAAGGGCGCAAGATCGTCAAAGCTGATCAATTTAGGAATAGCGGGCTCCTGAAGGCCATGGCTCGAAGGCAACGCGGCAGCAATAGCAACAGGAGCAGGCTCTACAGCTACCGGCAGCAGTTCAGCCGCAACAATAGCCGCAGCAGTCTCGACTGACTCTATCGCAAGCGGTTCGCCTCGGCGATAGAAGTCATGAATCCCCATGTCGCGGAAGTATTCGACGTACGCCCGCAGTTGCTGCTCTGCATCTCCAGCCATGACTCTATGCTATCGTGCGCGCGACTAAACGAGGTGATCGAGTGTCGGCTCAACCGCCTTCTCCGCCAGCACGAACTTCACATGTCCCTGTTCGATCTCGTCCTGCGCCACGCGGCAGGCCTTCGTCGACTTGGCGGCAATCAGTGGAGAAGCCCCGGACTGCAACTGCCGCGCGCGTCGCGCCGCACCTTTGACCAGGCTGTATTTGTTGTGGAAAGCACTTTGATTCGTCATGCATCTCACCCCGTAAACAGAAATCTACCTCAGAACGGTCGAATGTCCCAGACAACTTGTATTGGATCGTGCCACCATTATGCTCCAAAAGTCTGCAACGCGCTCTGCAACCGCTGCGAAGCGGCATTTGTCCGGCAGCTTTCGGCCACGGACTGTACTCCGTCCCGCTCCCCGCGCTCAAACAAAACAACGGCCCGCATCTCGGCTACCGCCTGCTCCAGCACGTCGTTCACCAGCGCATATTTGTAGTCGCCAATACGCTTCAATTCGTTCCGCGCCTCGGCCAGTCTGCCTTCGATCACCGCCTCCGAAGTGACATGTTCGGCCACGCTGCGGTTGCGCAGCCGCATCTCCAATACCTGCGGACTTGGCGGCAGGATAAAGATCGACACGGCCTTCGGCAGCTTCGCCATCACCTGCACCGCGCCCTGTACATCGATATCCAACAACAGGTCTTTGCCCGCCTCCCGTGCGTGGGCGAGCGTCGACATCGCCGTCCCGTAGTAGTTCCCAAAGACCTCGGCCCACTCCAGAAAATCTCCCGCCGCAATCATCCTCTCAAACTCCTCGCGGCTGGTGAAGTGGTACTCCCGCCCATTCTCCTCCGAGCCCCGGGGAGCCCGTGTCGTATAAGAGATGGAAAAATCCAGCCCCGCAACCAGCGTCCTCAGCTGGCTCACCAGCGTTGACTTCCCTGACCCCGAGGGCGCCGAAATAATAAAGAGTATGCCTGCCATTCGTTTGAAAACCCTGCCTGCGCGATATCTATTCAGTCTATCTGCTTGCTTTACTCCAGATTCTGAACCTGCTCCCGCGCCTTCTCGATCTCCGCCTTCATCTCCAGGCCAAGTTCGGTAATCCGCAAGCTATTTCCACCGGATGCTCCGCTGGTCTTGGACAACATCGTATTCGCCTCGCGATTCAACTCCTGCAGGAGAAAATCCAGCCGCTTGCCAACCTCTCCACCCGCGTCCAATATCCCGACAAAGTGATCGATATGCGTGCGCAGACGCACGATCTCCTCGTCGACATCGCTCTTCTCAGCGAGCACCGCGGCCTCTGCCAGCAGACGCTCCTCGCTCACCGACGTACTTTGCATCAGCTCCGCCAAACGCGCACGCAGACGCTCGAACAGGGCATCGCGCACACCGCTGCGCAAACCCGCTACCTCATTCGCAGACGTCAGTAGTCGCGACATCGACGCACGCAACTCAGCCGCCAGCGCTGCGCCTTCCCGCGCGCGAACCTCATTCAACTTGCCCACCAGCTCATCGACCAGCGACAGAACCGCCTCATCGAGCCCCTGCATCGCCTCTTCGCTGACGCTGCTCTCAGCGCTCATCAGGCCAGGAAGTCGCAGGATCGAATTCATGTCCGGCTCGCTCGTCAGGCCATGCAACGCCGAAGCCTCGCGAAACGCCTTCACATAGGCGTCCAGCAGCGCCGCATTCAATTGGATCTGGATATTCCCCTTCCGCTCCAGTTGCAGCGTCACATCGACATGCCCACGCCGCAGCTTCTCCTTCAACATGCGCCGCAACTGGATCTCCATCCCGTCGCAGGACGATGGCAGCCTAAATTGCAGGTCGAGAAACCTGTGGTTAACGCTCTTGATCGTCAGCGTAAAGCCAAGCTGCTCCCTCACTGACCCGCGCAGATTTGCATACCCCGTCATCGAATAGATAGAACTCACGCAGTCCCCTCCAACTCCGTCGCAGGAACAGCATCGCCGTTGCTTACGCTGCTCACATCATCTCTGCTGAACTGCAAATCATGCAGCCGGCGGTAGGTTCCCGATTGCAACAGCAGCTCTTCATGCGTCCCCATCTCGGTGATCCGGCCATTCTCAATCACTGCGATTCTCGTGGCCCGGCGCACCGTCGAAAGCCGGTGCGCGATCACAAACACCGTCCGCCCCTGCATCAGGTTCGCCAGAGCAGCCTGCACTAAATGCTCGCTCTCCATATCGAGAGCGGAGGTGGCCTCATCCAAAATCAGAATCGGCGCGTTCTTCAGGATCGCCCGTGCAATCGCCAGCCGCTGCCGTTCGCCGCCACTCAGCCGAACGCCTTTTTCGCCGATCTTCGTGTCGTAGCCTTCAGGCATCCTCATGATGAAGTCATGCGCCAGCGCCATCCGCGCCGCCTCTTCCACCTTACTCATCGGGACATCCGGCTGGCCGTACGCGATGTTATTGCGCACCGTATCGTTGAACAGCACCGTCTCCTGCGTTACCTTGCCGATCTGCTTGCGCAGGGAGACAATCGTCACGTCGCGCAGATCGTATCCATCCAGCAGAATGCGTCCCTCGTTCACATCGAAGAAGCGCGGAATCAGATTCACCAGTGAAGACTTGCCCGCGCCGCTCGGCCCTACAAAGGCGAGTACCTCGCCCGGATGCACGGAGAAGTTGATGCCTTCGAGCACCTGCTTCCTCTCGCCATCGGTCTCGTAGGCAAAGCCCACATCTTCAAATTTGATCTCTTTGCTGAACCCTTTCAAAGCGTGCGCCCGCTTCTTCTCCTGCACATCGTCCTGCGCGTCCATAAATTTGAAGATGTCTTCGCTGGCCCCGAGAGCCTGCTGGAAGCTGTTGTAAAAAAGAGCGAACTTTCGCACCGGATCGTATAGCGTGAACACCGCGATCAAAAAGGTGACGAACGATCCCGCCGTCATCTCGTGATGCAGAATCTTATTGCGCCCGAACAACAACAGCAGCGCAATCCCCACCGAGCCCAGAGCATCCATCAAGGGAGAGCTGATCGCCTGCACGCTGACCGACTTCAGGTTTGCCTGAAAGAGCCGTGTCGCGGCCCTGCGAAAGCGTGCCGTCTCCCACAACTCCATTCCAAACGCCTTCACAATTCCATTGCCTGTAATCGTCTCGTGAAGGATGTTCTGAATCTCCGCCAGTTTGTCCTGCCCCTTGCGCGTTGTGTGCCGTACCCCGCGGCCAATCCGGCGTGCCGACGAGATGACGATCGGCACAAAAAGCAACAACACCCACGCCAGCTTGCCGCCAATAACAATGACCACGCCAATCGTAAACAACAGAGTAAAGAGCTGCTGAAGAAAATCGCTCAGCACGGTCGACATCGCATACTGCACGCGTTCGATATCGTTGATCAGCGTCGACAGCAGCGATCCCGTGGAGTGCTTCTGAAAAAACGCGACTGACCGCCGCAGGATAGCGTCGTAAAGATCGTTGCGGAGGTCGGTAATCATTCCGAACCCGGCATAGTTCACCAGGTAGGTTCCCGCATAGTCGCAGACCGACTTCAATATCGCGGAGACCACCAGCGCATAGGCAACAACATCCCATGCATTGTGGAAATGGCTCGGAACAAGAAAGTTGAGATTGAGCGACCAGCCCAGATGCGGCACTTTAAATGTCAGCACATTGGCCGAAGCCTGCGGGCTCAGCACATTGTCGAAGATCGGCTTAACCAGCAGCAGGCGAAACGCGGTCATCGCGCCTACGACCGCCATGAGTAGAACGGAGATCATCGAGTACAGCGCATAGGGCCGCACATAGAGCAGCAATCGCCAGATACGCCTCACGCCACCACTCTCCCCATCGTCTTCATCGTGCTCGGCATCTCACTATTCTATGGGCTAGATCTTTTATCCTCGATTGCTGTAGCTTTTTATCCTCGATTGGCTGTAGCTTTTTAACGCGGCATGTCCCGGTGCGCCGTCTTCACCCGATATCCCGCCGCCGTCAGCCGCTTCTTCATCTCTTCGGCAATAAACACCGAACGGTGCTGACCGCCGGTGCACCCGAACGCCACCGTCAGATAGCTTTTGCCTTCCTTGATGTAGTGCGGCAAAAGAAATTTCAGCATGTCCATGGTCTTATCCAGAAACTCCGCTGTTTGAGGAAACTGCCGGACGTACTTTGCCACCTTGGGGTGCTTGCCTGTCAGCTTGCGGAACTCCGGAACGAAGTGCGGATTCGGCAAAAAACGCACATCGAATACAAGGTCCGCGTCCGAAGGCACGCCATTCTTAAACCCAAAGCTAGAGGAAGAGATCGTCAGGCTCTGATCGCTCTCCTCGCGCTCGAACTGCGCATTGATATGGGCTCGAAGCTCATGGACGTTGAACTTGGTCGTATCGAGCACGATGTCTGCAACGTTCCGAATCGGATCGAGCCGCTTCCGCTCTGCCCGGATCGACTTGACCACTGTATTTGCGCGCCCCATCGGATGCGGTCGCCGCGTCTCCGAGAAGCGCCGGATCAGCGCATCCTCGCTCGCCTCCAAAAACAGCACCCGCGTCGACAGCGCTCTGCGCACGCGCTTGAGGATCGCGGGAAACTCATCCAGCCGCATTCCCTCGCGCACATCCACCACCAGCGCAGCCCGCTCAATCTCTGCGGACTGCCGCACCAGGTCGGCAAACTGAGGCACAAGCTCAAGCGGCAGATTATCCACCGAGTAATATCCAAGGTCCTCAAACGCCTTCAGCGCGGAGAGTTTGCCTGATCCCGACAATCCTGTCAGAATCACCAACTCGCCCCTGCCAGTCGTATCCGATACTTTCTTTGCAGCCTTCTTAGCTACCTTGCGTGGCATGAACAAATCCTAGCATTACCACAAATTTTCCTAAGAAGCGGCATTACGGAACTTCAATCAGCTCCATCTTTCCATCGCGCTTGCGGTGGAGAACCATTGCCTGACCACCATGGTCGCGGAACACGAAGACATCACGGTCACGAAACGCCGCCTCTTTCACCGCTTCCTCGAGCGTCATGGGCCGCAGCGCCAACCCATCGGTCGAACGGGCAACATGCGGCTCTGCCAAAGGTGAATTTGACGGGAACGAATGCACCAGCATCGGCACTGCCTTCCTTCCCACACTGTTCTTCGCCGCTGCTTTGCCCGCGGCAGACTTCGCCGGGACAATCTCTTCATCCACGCTCTCGACGGCAGGCACGGTATCGGACTTACCATGCCGCTTGATTGTCATCTTTTTCTTCTTGTGCCGAATCGCCTGTTGCTCGATCTTCACCAAAGCATCGCGCAGGGCCAGAACCATCTCGGTCGATTCGCAGGCTGAGACCAGCTTCTGGTTTCTAGTCTGGATCGTCACTTCGGCCTTCTGCCGGTATTTATCCGTGGCCAGAATCACATGCACACTGCCCGCGTCTCCAAGGATCTTCGCAATCCGGGCCAATCCCGCTTCAGTCTGCAACTTCAACTTCCTGGTGATGGTTGCCTGTCTGCCCGTGTACTCAACATCCATATCGATTACCTCGTCTTCTGTTCGATGCGGTCAGCGCACACGGCGTTGGTGCGTACTTGGAATCTGCATGTCCTCGCGATACTTCGCCACCGTGCGCCGCGTAACCTGGATTCCCTGCTTCTGCAACTCGGCCGCCAGTTGGTCATCCGTCAGCGGCTTGCGTTCGTCCTCATCTTCGATCAGCTTCTTTACCTTCCGCTTCAACAGCACCAGCGGCAGGTCTCCACCTTCAGGTCCATTCACTCCTTCCGAAAAGAAGAAACGTAATTCAAACACACCCTGCGGCGTATGCACATATTTATTTGCCACCGCGCGGCTCACCGTGGAAGGATGCACCCCAATCTCTTCGGCTACCTCCTTGATCATCATCGGCTTCAGCGCATTGACCCCATGCTCGAGAAACTCGGTCTGCCGCCTGACAATCACATCGCACGTGCGCACAATCGTGTTCTTGCGCTGCTCGATGTTCCGCAGCAGTTGAATCGCCGACTTGTACCGCTCCTTCACGTACTCCTTTACTTCTTTTTCCGTCTGCTTCTGCTGCAGCATCTTCCGATAGCTCTGGTTCAGCCGAAGCGTGGGCATGTCCTCTTCGTTCATCAGCACGACGTACTGGTCGTCGCGCTTCACAAAGGCGACGTCGGGCTCAATCAGCCGGGCCTCGCTCTGGTTGTAGCGCTGTCCGGGTCGAGGGTCCAGCGTACGGATGAAGTCTACCGCCGCATGCACCTCTTCAGAGGTACGGCCGCAGCTGCGCGTCAACTCGCGCATGTCTTTCTTCTGTAACAAGGCCAGGCAGTGCGACACGATATGGCTGGCAATGCTGAAGACGCCTGCATGTCCCTCATCGTCCACCGCTGGCGGCGGCTCATCTACGACATCTGAATTCTCATCGCTGTCGGCAGAATGATCCGCCGCCATCAGTCTTCGACGTAATACGATGGCTGCTTCGCGCTGCTGCGCCGAGATCTGAATCAGCAGGCATTCACGCAGGTCTCTGGCACCCACTCCGATCGGGTCAAGAAAATTGACGATTGATCGCGCCTCCTGAACCACTGCCAGCAACGCCTCTTGCCGAAGGCTCTCGCCATCGGCTGCCGCGGCGATCTTAATCTCTACCTCGTGCGCTTCACCGTCGCCGGTTTCGTCAATCTGCAATGAGGAAGGCCTGGCCTTCAAGCCACGCTCGAACGGGATCGGACCTGACCAGACCGGGCTCTTGAACTGCTCCAGTCCCTCCATCAGCTCTTCGTCACTGGCGGTAAGATATCCGTTCTCGTTCAGATTGCCTACTACCAGTTCCGCCGCCGCGCGCATCTCGGGCGACAAGGTCAGCGAGCCAAGCTGCCACAGCAGATGGTCGCTCAGTGTGCTGGGCTGCGAAAGGAAATTTTCGAACGAAGGCTTGTCATACTCCTCGAAGTTCGAAGACGTCCGAAACCCAGGGTCGAGATAATCCTGAAAGTAGCTTCCGAAGTCGATCTCGTCGAACGGGTCCTTCTCGACTTTCTCGCTCGCCGCCGCTACCTCTTCGGCCGACCGTTCGCGGTCTCCCTCAATCCCCGACCGCTCTTCGAGTGAGATCGCCGACTCTTCGAGCTCTTCCAGCACCGGATTCTCCACCATCTCGGTGTTGATCATCTCCTTCAACTCAAGCTTGTTCAGCGCTAACACGCTGACCATCTGCACCAGCCCGGGCGTCAGCACCTGGCGTTGCGAAACCTTCATACTCAGCTTGGGTTGCAGCAGCAAATCTTTACCTCTCTCATGCTCCGGCTTGCTTCACATCATGCCATGGCCTGTTTTCAAATTCTGTACCAGCGGTCCCCTTGGCGTTCATCCAATTCGTGCTGAAAGCAAACAAAGCAACCACAGTTGGCCACAGTCTACACGCATCGACTGGTTCTCGCTGTAAGTCTAACCCTGCGAAACCCTGTGCACGCCGCATCTGGAGCAACCGCGCCTTACAACAGAAGTTGTACCGCGCTAACTCATTGAAAAGTTTTCGCCCAGATAGATACGTCTTACCTCCGGATCGTTGCCGAGCTCCTCCGGCGTTCCCGTCCGAAAAATCCTGCCCTCATTGATGATGTAGGCCCGGTCCGTCACCGACAACGTCTCCCTCACGTTGTGGTCTGTAATCAGAACGCCAATCCCGCTCTTCTTCAACCCGAAGATGATCTCCTGCAAATCGAGCACGGCAATCGGGTCAATTCCCGAGAACGGTTCGTCCAGCAGAATAAACGCCGGCTCAATCGCAAGACAGCGCGCGATCTCCACCCGCCTGCGCTCGCCGCCGCTCAGCGCGTAGCCTCGCGTCTTGCGAACATGCCCCAGGTTCAACTGCTCGATCAGCTTCTCGGTGCGCATCCGCCGGCTCTCCCAGCTCAACTGCTGCACCTCCAGCACCGCCAGAATATTGTCCTGCACCGTCAGCTTGCGAAAGATCGATGGCTCCTGCGGCAGATAACTGATGCCGTGGTTCCTCGCCCGCAGATACATCGGCAAGCGGCTGATGTCCTCTCCGCTCATCAATACACGGCCCGCGTCGGGACGCACCAGCCCTACGATCATGTAGAAGCTGGTCGTCTTGCCCGCGCCATTCGGCCCCAGCAGCCCGACCACCTCGCCCTGCTCGATCTGCAGGCTTACGCCGCGCACCACCTCGCGCCCGCCATACGACTTGCCGATCTCCTCCGTCGATAAAGTCTTCATCGATCCTTTTTCACCCGGGTCTCCGTACGCACCCTCGGTTTGCCTTCCACTCCACTTGAAACACCATTAGAAACCATGACGCTCTCATCGCCTGCATGGAATCGAAGCGATGTGCCTGTCACCGTCCCCTGAAGATCGTCCACAAGCTGCGGCGGAACTGCCGCCGTGCCCGTCATCACGAACATCCCATCGCTCGCCGTATAGACCGCTCGCTCGCCCGTCGCGCGCCGTCCCGGCTGATCGATCCTGATATGCCCGGTGGCCACAATTCTTTCAATCCCGCCGCCCATAAAGCCACTCGGCCCCGCAAGAGCAGGAGCTGCCTTCTTCGTGCCCGCATTGCCCGCACCCGGCTTCTGCGCTGCCTGCAGATAGACCACTGCATCCTCCCCGCGCATACGCCCGTCCACGCTCTCCACCTGCACACCGCCGCTGAACTCCGCCTGCCGGGTCGCGTCGGAATAAGTCAGCTCGCGGCTGGCGACTCGCACAACCTCGGTCTTACCCGCACCTGGCCTGGCCGCGCCAGCCTTTGCATTCGCTGCACTCACCAGCACGGTATGCACAACCATCGCATCGCCTGAGCCAGTACCATGCGCCACCAATTCCTTCTTCTTTTGATCGAACTGAATCACAGGAGCCTCTACCTGCGACGATCCCTGCCAGAGCCGCACTGGCTTGTCCGCCCCTCCGTAGAACATCGCCATCCCAGCATCATGCGTGAACACACCTCGCGCCGCCAGTACATGCACCGGCTCGCTCTCCTTGCCTGAGAGCTGATAGCTTGCCTTCACCGCCCCATCGGCCTCGGCGTCTCCCGTCTGCTGTTCCAGAACAACCCGGTCCGACCACAACATGCTTCCCGCATCGGCCAACTGCACATTGCCCGTCAGCGTCAGCTTCTGCGTCCCGCCGTCATAGACGGCCCGTGCCGCAGTGGCCTTCTGCTGCTGCGGCGCATTCGCGTCCCCCGGCTTCTTCACCGGAGTCTGCGTCATGGTCACATTGCCCTCCTGCACCGCGGACGAAATCTCATCCGCTGCGCCACCGGCGCGGCCAACCGTCGGTTTGAAGTGAACCTCAAGCCCGTCGCCCGAACTCGTCGTCACCACGCCCTTGGCGTTTACCTGGCGCAAGAAGGTGTGTCCCGCCCCATTCACCACCGAGATTCGCCGCACTCCATCCACAGGCACGAAGTGCGCGGTCAGGACATCCCCGGCAAGATCGCTGCTGGTCATGGTCACGTGTCCCGGCTTGCCGGTCGGGCTCGACACCTTCAAACGAGCATCTCCATTCGCCTTGGCATCCTGCAGCTGCGACTTCCCCGCCTTATCCGAAATCAGCGCGAGCTCTACCCTGCCAGCCCCAAGATCGCGCTCACTCCACAGCGCACTCGCGTCCGAGGCGCGAACCTTCTCATGGAGTTTCACCGCACCGGTCAGCAACAGATGCTGCAATCGCCCAGCCTTGTCGAACGAAGCGTTGCCCTCGGCAGCCTCTCCCTGCGACTGGCGCAGCGGTTCATCCGCCACATACCGCAGCCCACCTGACAACACCGCGGACTGTGGCCTGCTCTCCGCGTTCAGCAACACGTCACCTCGCGGAGCCACCACCTTGCCGCCATCGCCATCGGTCAGCGTCACCGCGCCCTGGGCCTCCATCCGCTCCGCCGACCCATCCTCGCGCAGATGGATGATCATCCGCTGCGCCTCTGCCGTCTGCCCTGCGCCTGCCTTCGCTCCGCCCACCAAAACATACTTCGCCTGCGTCAGCACCAGTTGCTTTTCCCGCCTGTTCAGCTCGGCCCGCGTGGCCGTCAACGTCGCCGGTTGGCCTCGCTGCAGCCCCACCACCTTCACCGCCGAATGCAACACCATCACGCCCGTGTCCGAGTCATAGTCGGCCCCCACGGCGTGGCCGGTGATCCCCCCGGACTCAAACTCAATCTCCTGATCCGTCGCGGCCACCCCCAGCTTCTGCATAAAGACCAGCCCGCTGGTCCTTACATGGATGACCCGCGCATCCTTCACTCCCTGTTGCGTCGCGACAGGATCACCTCCAGCCGCATACGCGCGCTTGCCCTGGGCGCTCGCCGGGGCCGGAGCCTGCAGGTCAATGCGCACCTCGCCCACCGCCCGTATCACCTGATTCTTCAGGTCATACTCGAACTCGCTGCCGTAGATGCGGTCCGCCCGGTTCGAGTCGTTGCCATATACCACGATCCCGACATCGTGCAGCGTGTACTTTCCATCCTTGTGCTGGATCGCCTTCGCCGCATGAATGGTATACAAGGTCTTTCCATGCGGGCCACCCGAGTGCGAATAGGTGAACCCATTCGTCTCCCTCGTCACGTCGATTCCGAGTCTTGCCGGCAGCTCGGTCAGAAACCGATGCGTACGATAGTGCGCATACCCCAGAAACGCAGCGATCACCGCCACCAGCAGGGCCGCGCCCACCAGCAACCAAACTCTCAGCCTCTCGACAGACATCGAAATACGCATCAAACCGCCCAACCTATCTTCTCATTCGGACGCAGTCCCCGCGGCTGTAAACTATC
>NZ_DATKQC010000097.1:0-2800 GCF_035532915.1 Edaphobacter sp. | reverse complement strand
AAGGCCGCGGACACGTTCACAGTCCGTTGGGACGATACCTTCGTGGACTTTGCCGTCATTGAGCTCGTCCCCTCGAAGAGAATCGTCTGGCGGGTCACCGACTGCAACTTACCATTCGTCAAGGATAAAAAGGAGTGGAAGGATACCCAGGTGGTTTTTGATTTCTCGTCGGATCATCAGGCGACGACAGTGACGATGACGCATGCTGGACTGACGCCCGTGGTCGAGTGCTACAACGCATGTAGGAAAGGGTGGGATTTCTATATCCTGGAGAGCCTGCAGAATCTTCTCAGCGAGAACCGGGGCCTCCCTGACATGCAGGGACGCCGAGAAGGTGCAGAACAGGTCACTTCGAAATCACGATAAGCGCTGGCAAAAGTACCCCGTGGTGTATGTTCCACACTCGGGGTACGTGACAAGAACTGGGCTTCGGTCCCGCGATCTCTCGCCTGACGGCGATGAGCGCATTATCGTGGAGTGTCAAACCGCGCAGGATCAGCCAGGAAAAGTGCCTGGGCCTGTTGAGTCCAGGCTCTTGAACCACGTCACCACCTCGGCTGCGCTGCGATCAGACGGGAAGAGCGGGTAAAACGTGTGCTGGATGACCCCATCTCGAATCACGAGTGTGAGGCGCTTCGGCAGCTTCATTCCGGCAGTTTCGAACGTTGGCAATCGCATAGTTGATGCTAAGCAAAGGCGCTCGTCTGAGAGGAGCGGGAAAGGCAGATGCAGGCGTTCCGAGGCGTCCCGCTGATACTCCGTATCTTGCTTCGAAAGGCCAAGGAAGTGTGCAATCCTCAATATCCTCATTGGGGTAAAATGGTCGCAATTGAGAAGCTCTGAGGCGTACGGCCGCGGGTGCCGGGAATCAGGTCCCACCCGTCATGATTCGACACCCCAGGTCTTCCAGTGCGCGGATAGACATAAACCAATCCATCCCGCCAGCGTCAGACAAATCAACCGTACTTGCATAGGTTGCCAACAAAGGGATCGAGGCGATGGGTATGCCCGGCAGATGCCGAGCGGCTCCATCGTCCAACGGTTCAGGAATCGTCGACCATTCGGGTGCTTCGATGCTGTCTGCCGTCGCAATACGGCAACGGCAACAAGCTCACGACTCCGCTCAGGGCGATCCGCACCCGCCTCACGGCCTGCGCCCTCAGCTTCACGATCTGCAAATTCCCGTGGCCCTCACGTGCGGATCGAGGCTCTTCAAAAGCTATTCGAAATAACCACGGAAACCCTGACCACAAAACCGGGAGGGCAATCTGAAGGTGGAGATTCGCTGCGTGATCCGCGCCAGCCAGCAACTTGTGTACCAAGCGTTGACAAAGCCGTAAGAGCCGCGAAAATGGCTGAAGGCGACGGTCGATGGCCATTACTGCTGCAATTAGTGAGCCGCGCGAAGGGGAAGGTATTGCATCGAAAGGGAAATCGCTATGGATGAACCTCCGGGAGACACAGAGCGACTGGTGCTAGCGCACAGCGTCCACATCCCCGGATGTTCAGCGAGGTGGCGACCTTTACCTGGCATCTGCAGTGGGAATCCAACACTGATGCGCACTTCACCGTCCGGCTGCGTAATGTCGAAGAGGGTATGGAGATGCCGCCGACGCGTGTACGGATCGGGTCCGACGCAACGTGCACCGACAATAACAAGGAGTGGTCTAGCTTCTCGACCAGGCCGAAGGATTACTTTGGCAAGTAAACGTCAGCGGGCACAGCGTAGTCCTTCGGCCCAGCGCGGGTATGTGTCGGCCCTCCGCAGCTCGTTATCTGCATGGCCTGGCGCGCGTGGAGATAAAGCGGCCGAGCGTAGCTTCGTTTCGCTTGGGCAAGAAGGTCTTCACGTTCATGCGGCCCGAAGGCGTAGCAATGCGCGCTGCTATGTGACCGCAGCCTCGTGTCGCAACGCCATATTGCACGCTATTTCCTCTTCGAGTCCCGCAAACTATCCTCTCAGTTGATCTGCAACGCGAATGTGCCGCCGCGCCTTGTGCAAAACAGGTTGCCGCTGGTCAGAGCCGAAAGTGCGGCCGGTATCCCAACTCTGAGGGCCAATCCCTAGTGAAGCTAGGGGAGGCGGCTGGATAACCGGACGCCGCCGCCGAGATGGTTCATCATTTCTTTTTAGGCATATTTACTTGACGCCACCATGCCCAATAGGTTGTGGTTTGATCAGATCGGCAAAAGGCGCGGGTGCGATCTGCACGGCCTGTTGCGCCAGACGATAGAAGAGCTTACCGCGGGAGCGCGAATTGCGGCGATTGAAACGAAAGGTGAATTCGTCGAGATAAGCATCCAGATGGTCGTGTCCCACCGCTCCCTGATGCGTACCCAAGAGCCATCGCTTCAGCAGAGAAATCACCCGGTGAGCGCGTGGCAGCAGATGCTCTCCCTCCGCCTGGCGGCGCTGGATCTGGCGATCATGGACATATCCAGTCATCTCCAGGTATGCGTTCAGGCCGTCGGTGCGTACCGTGCTTCCCGGCTCGACGGCTTGGGCGATGAACCCGTGCAGGGTAGCGCGGTTCGCGTCCGGGATGTGACGCAACCGGATGCGGCCAATGCCCTTGCCATCCTCCTCGGCAGCCACAATAATCAGAGCTTTCTGCTCCGCCCCTCGTCCGGTGACGCCGGCGCCGGTTCGCGATTGCAAGTGAGTTGCCCTCAGTTCTACCGGGCCATGGCCGCCAGTTCCCCGCTCTCAATCAACTTAACCCCTGCTTGGGCAAATTCGGCCTCAATCCTGGCAACAGAACCGTTCAGATCGATGGCGCGGCAGGCATCGCGGACGATG
>NZ_DATKQC010000096.1:0-9798 GCF_035532915.1 Edaphobacter sp. | reverse complement strand
CATATCGTCCGCGGACACCTGCCCCACGTCCTCGAAACCAATGCCGTCGATCTGCTGGTCATCAACGGCGAAAACGCCGCTGGCGGCTTTGGCATCACGCCCTCCATCGCCGAAGAGCTGTTCGACCTGGGCGCGCACGTCATCACCACCGGAAACCATATCTGGGACAAGAAAGAGATCTTCGAGTACATGGCCGTTCCCGCGAACTCGCACTCGCGCAACCGTCGCGTCATTCGCCCGGCCAACTACGCCGCGGGAACGCCGGGCTTCGGCGTGTATGAGGGGGCGCTGGGGAACGGGCAGACTTACGCAGTCCTGAACCTGCAGGGCAGGGTCTTTATGTCCTCCTGCGACGACCCCTTTCGCAAGGCGGACGAAATTATCTCAAAGCTCACCGCCAAGGTGATCCTCCTCGACCTGCACGCCGAGACCACCAGCGAGAAGGTGGCCATGGGCTGGTACCTGGATGGCCGCGTCACCGCCGTCCTCGGCACCCACACCCACATTCCCACCGCCGACGAGCGCGTCCTGCCAGGCGGTACCGCCTACCAGACCGATGTGGGCATGTCGGGGCCCTATGACTCTGTCATCGGGGTCGAAAAAGAGCTGGTACTGAGCCGCTTCCTTACCGGGATGCCGGGCAAGTTCGAGGCAGCCAAGGGGAATCCGAAGATGTGCGCCGCGCTGATTGTGTGCGATGGGGCTACAGGTCGGGCACAACGCATTCAGCGCATCATGCTCGGTGAATAGAGCGTGATGCGCTGAAGAGGCGATTGGGCAGAAAAGAAAAGTCTACTGCTGTGAAATCACTACGGGGGCTGCTGCCGTGGGAGCCGGTGCGGTCTGCGTGCTGGCGCTGGCCCGCTGGGCGAGGTTGAGGAAGTGCCCCGGCAGGATTCCGAGCACCAGCGTAGCGGCCGCTGCGAGGGTCAGTCCTACACCAGCCGGAACGCTGAGGCTGCGGCCCTCAGTGGGCTGTGCGGTCTCGGTGACGGGGCGGGAGTAAAGCGCGACCAGCAGGCGGAGATAGTAAAAGCAGGCGACGCCGCTGTTGAGCAGGCCGATAACCGCGAGCCATACGTGATTGGCATGGATGGCGGCGGAGAAGACGTAGAACTTGCCGAAGAAGCCGCCGGTAAAGGGGATTCCGATCAGCGAGATCAGGAACAGGGCAAGGAACGCAGCCAGGATGGGGCGGCGCAGGCCGAGACCGGTGTAGTCGTCGGTGGTGCGGATCTGTTCGTTGTAGCCGGTGACCTGGGTGATGACGGCGAATGCGCCGATCTGCATGGCGGCGTAGCTGGCGGTGTAGAAGCAGGCCGCGGCGATGCCGTCCCCTCGAAGCGCAGTGAAGGCGACCAGGATGTATCCGGCATGGGCGATGCTGGAGTAGGCCAGCATCCTCTTGACGTCGCGCTGGAGCAGAGCGCCGAGGTTGCCGACGGTCATCGACAGGGCAGCGAGAATCCACAACAGGACAGCCCAGCGATGCTCCATGGGGCCGAAAGCGGAGAAGGTAATCCGCAGCAGAACGGCGAACGCTGCGGCCTTGGGCGCGGTGGACATGTAGCCGACGACGGGCGAAGGCGCTCCCTGGTAGACGTCAGGCGTCCATACATGGAAGGGAGCTGCAGAGACCTTGAAGCCGAGGCCGATGAGGATCATGGCCAGCGCAAGGAAGGCCATGCGTGGCGTGGTCGTGGTGGCGAGGCCCTGAGCGATGGCTGCGATGCTGGTGGAGCCGGTGGCTCCGAAGGCCAGCGCGATGCCGTAGAGGAAGAAGGCGGTGGCGAAGGAGCCGAGCAGGAAGTACTTGATCGAGGCCTCGGAGCCCGCCGCGCTGCCCTTGCGGAAGCCGCACATAATGTAGGTCGCGATCGACGAGATCTCGAGACCGACGAAGATGACGAGCAGTTCGGTGGCACAGGTCATCAGCATCATGCCAACCGCACTGAATATGACGAGGGCGAAGTATTCGCCCGAGTGGCTGGCGTTGCCTTCAAAGTAGTCGAGCGAGATGAGCAGCGTGACCAGAACAATAGCCGAGATCAGCAGATGGAAGAAGACGGAGAAGGCGTCGATCTGGATGCTGTTGGAGAAGGCCGTGATGGTGCCGAGATGGAGCTGATACCAACTGGCAAAGCCTGCGCCCAGCGTACCGAGGATGGCGAGCCAGCCCAGCGGCTTGCGGCTCGCGCCTGGGGGAAGCAAGGGCTCGGCGAGCATGATGAGGACGCCGACGATGGTGAGGATGTACTCAGGCAGAAGAGCAACGATATTCGGGGACATTATTTGGCCTCCGTGCTGGCCGAGGCCGTCGTGATTTGAGCTTGAGGCTGAACTGAGGAAGACTGGGTCGCTGCGATGCGGGTTCCTGCTGCGTCAATGGCGCGGAGCCAGATAGGAGAGGCCACTCCCATGATGAGGAAGAGGATGACCAGAGGCCACATGGCGAGATGTTCGCGTGCGTCGAGGTCCCAGCCCTTTATGTTTTCAGGCTTGATCCCGAGATCGCCGTAGAAGACGCGCTGAATCATCCAGAGCATGTAGGAGGCGCTGAGGATGACGCCAGTCGTGGCGAGGACCGTCCAGACCATGTGGTGCGCGAAGACAGCCTGCATGGAGCCGGAGAGGATGAGGAACTCGCCGACGAAGCCGTTGAGCATAGGAAGACCGACCAGCGAGAGCGTGGTGATGACGAACAGAGTCACCATCCAGGGAAGCTTGGCAGCCAGGCCGCCGTACTCACGCATGTCATAGGTGCCATAACGCTCGTAGAGGATGCCGAGCAGCATGAAGAAGGCTGCACCCGAGAGGCTCTCGCTGAGGATATGGAAGATGCCGCCGTCGAGGCCGGAGATGGTGAAGCTGAAGATGCCGAGGATGATGAAAGCGAGCGCGCTGAGGGTGGCGTAGGCGGCGAGGCGCTTGAGGTCCTTCTGGACAAGGGCGAGCAGCGCGCCGTAGACGATGCCGATGGCTCCAAGCGCGAGCATCAGGGGGGCGATGCGGTGCGACTGTTCCGGGAAGATGCTGAAGGAGAAGCGCAGGATCGAGTAGAGGCCAAGCTTACCGGCAAGCACCATGACCGCTGCGGTAGGGGCTTCAGAGACGGCGTCCGACAGCCAGCCGTGCAGCGGGAAGACCGGGACCTTGACCGCGAACGCGACCAGGAAGGCCAGTGAGCAGAGCCAGAGTGCGCTGGAGTTGCCGGAGATACTGTGTGCGGCGGCAAGCTGCGTCAGCCGCGGCAGATCGAATGTGCCGGTGCGGGCATAGAGCCACAGGATGCCAACGAGCAGAATCGCCGAGGGAATGAAGGCGTAGAGGAAGAACTTGATCGCGGCGCGGCGGCGGTTTTCGGTGCGGCCGAAGGTGGCGATCAGCAGCGTCATCGGGATGAGCGAGAGCTCCCAGAATCCGTAGTAGAGGAAGAGGTCGAGCGAGACGAAGACGCCGATCATCGCGACCTGCTGCAGCAGGAAGAGGACGTAGAAGGTCTTCTTGCGCGTTTCGATGGCGCGCCACGAGACGAGGACACCGAGCGGGGCGAGGATGCCGGTGAGCACCACCAGCCACATCGAAAGGCCATCGACGCCGAGGTGGTAGCGGATGGCAGGAGAAGCGATCCAGGGAACATCGGTTGCGAACTGGAAGGTGCCGGAGGACGCGCCGTAGTCGTAGTGGAAGGGAAGATGGAGTGTGAGGAGGAAGGTGATGAGCGTGACGGCGAGGGCGCCCCACTGCATCAGCTTGCCCTTGTCCGGCAGCAGCGCCAGCAGAATCGCGCCGGCGAGCGGGACGAGGATGAGGATGGTCAGGATGGAGTGGTCTATGTTCATCGGGTTTTAGTCGTTTCCTTTAGTGCACCCAGAGCGAGCGTCCGAAGATCATGACGACGAGGACGGCGGCGGCGCCTAGCGCAAGCCATCCGGCATAGGAGCGAATGTTGCCGGATTGGACCCGGCGGGTGACGATGCTGAGGCCTCGGGTGGTTACTCCTGCGAGCGCACCGGAGCCGTTGACGATGCCGGCTTCGACGAGCCAAGCCAGAACCGTGCGTGTAAACATGAGCAGGCCAGTGACGAAAAAGCCATAAATCTCGTCAACCCAGAACTTGTTCTCGACCAGCGAATAGAGCGGCTTGACCTTGAGGGCAAGCGCTCCGGCTGTGCCGGGCTTCTTGTAATAGAAGAGCCACGCGAAGAAGAAGCCGATGGCTACGACCAGCAGCGAGATCGCGACAAGGGTAAGCTCCAGGCCGTGGCTGGCAGCGGTGGTAGCCTCTGGGGCAGTCCCGAAGACTGGGTTGAGGAACTTGCCGAAGGCAACGTGCCACCATCCGCCGACGAGCGAGAGAATGCCAAGGATAACAAGAGGAAGCAGCATGACCCAGGGCGATTCGTGAACTCCGTGGGAGTGGCTGTCGTGACTGGCGTGAGTATCGTGGCCATGCACGTCGTGCTGAGCTTCTACAAACCGCTCTTCGCCGAAGAAGGTCTTGAACCAGAGGCGGAACATGTAGAACGATGTCATGCCAGCGGTGACGACGCCAACAAGCCAGAGCAGCTTGCCGATCGGGTTGTCCGAGATGAAGGTCTGATAGAGGATCGCGTCCTTCGAGAAGAAGCCCGCGAACGGCCAGATGCCCGCGATGGCGAACACGCCCGAGGTCATCGTCCAGAAGGTGATGGGGATGCGTTTGCGCAGGCCGCCCATGTTGCGCATGTCCTGTTCGCCTGAGAGAGCGTGAATCACCGAACCGGCAGCAAGGAAGAGCAGCGCCTTGAAGAAGGCGTGCGTGAGCAGATGGAAGATTCCGGCGGCGTAGGCGCCGACTCCGCAGGCCAGAAACATATAGCCAAGCTGCGAGACGGTGGAGTAGGCGAGAACGCGCTTGATATCGTGCTGCACCATGCCGATGGAGGCGGCCACAATTGCCGTCGCCGCGCCGATGATGGCGACTACAGCGAGCGCATAGGGAGAGCGGTCAAACAGCGTATGGCAGCGGGCGACCATGTAGATGCCAGCCGTGACCATGGTTGCAGCGTGAATGAGAGCGGAGACCGGCGTGGGACCTTCCATCGCGTCGGGTAGCCAGATGTAGAGGGGAATCTGCGCTGACTTTCCGGTGGCTCCCACTACGAGCAGGAGCGCTATGGCGGTAAGGAAGCCGCCGTGCCACTCGGGATGCTGCGAGATGGAGGCGAAGACATCGGTGAAGTTGAGGTTGCCGAAGTGGGCGACGATCAGGAACATCGCCAGAAGGAAGCCGAAGTCGCCGATGCGGTTGACGATGAAGGCCTTTTTACCGGCGTTGGCGGCGGAGTCCTTCTTGAAGTAGAAGCCGATCAGCAGGTACGAAGCAAGACCCACGCCCTCCCAGCCGACGAAGAGTAGAAGGAAGCTGCTCGAGAGCACCAGAACCGACATGAAGAACATGAAGAGGTTAAGGTAGGCGAAGAAGCGCCAGTAACCCTCTTCATGCGCCATGTACCCGGCGGAGTAGAGATGGATGAGGAAGCCGACGCCGGTGATGACGCTGAGCATGATGAGCGTCAGATGGTCGACGGTGAAGGCGAAGTTGACCTGAAAGCCGGAGATCGCGATCCACGGACGGCTCACGGCATGAATGGCCTCGGGAGCGTTGGCTGCCGTCATGACCGACCACAACCAGGCGACGATGCCGGCGGGGATCGCAGTAAAGAACAGCGCAACGGCGGTAACGGCGGCGCGCGGCAGCTTGCGGCCCAGGGTTCCGTTGATCAGGAAGCCGACGAAGGGAAGCAGCGGAATCAGCCAGAGATAGCAGGCAGGAATCATGGAGGTCTGAGGGCTCATAGTTTCATCAGGTCGATCTGGTCGACGTTCAGCGTCTGGCGGGTACGGAAGATGGCGATGATGATGGCAAGGCCAACGGCGGCTTCGGCGGCAGCGACGACCATCACGAAGAAGACGAAGATCTGGCCGCTGATCTGGTGCCATTGATGCGCAAAGGCGACGAAGGTAAGGTTGACGGCGTTGAGCATCAGCTCAATCGACATGAAGATGGTGATGATGTTGCGCTTGATGAGGAAAGAGCCGACGCCGATGGAAAAGAGGATGGCGGCGAGAACAAGGTAATAGGCGGTAGGAACTTGTGCGGCCATAGGCTTATTGCTCCTCCTTGCGCGCGAGAACTACAGCGCCGAGGATAGCGACGAGGATGAGAATAGAGGTGACTTCAAAGGGAAGAAGCTGCTTCGTGAACAGCACCTGACTGATCTCGGCGATATTGTTGAGGCCATTGTTGAGATGACCTCCAAGGCTGGCGAGGCCAAGCGCCTTCTGCTCCGACAGAAATACGAAGCTGAGCAGGCAGAAGATGACCGCAGCTCCAGGGATGCCGACGATGTAGGCGGCGCGGCTGCCGTGAGTGCGCTCTTCTTCTCCTGCATTAAGCAGCATAATGACAAAGACGAATAGCACCATGATGGCGCCGGAGTAGACGATGACCTGCGCGGCGGCAAGGAACTCAGCCCCCAGCGACCAGTAAAGGACCGCAAGCGACATCATCACAACGACGAGCGACAGAGCGCTGTTGATGGGGTGACGTTGCAGCAGGAGATTGAGTGCTCCCGCTACGGCCAGCGCGCCAAAGATTATGAAAAGTGCCAGTTGCATGATGAACCGCTCAAGTCTTTCCTGAATCGCTAAGAAACAGAGCAGAAGCTTTTGGCTATCTGCCGATTGTAAAGCAGCCCGGCGGTGAGACTAACCGTGCAGCGCGAGAACAAGGCTGGTGATGATAATGTTTGCCATCGCCAGAGGAAGTAGAAATTTCCAACCGAAACTCATGAGCTGGTCGTAACGAAACCGGGGAAGCGTTCCGCGTACCCAGATGTAGAGCAGAAGGAACGCGAAGACCTTAGCAACGAACCAGAGCACTGGAAAGACCGCCGTGAGAATAGGACCGCCGAAGTTCGCCGGAAGCAGATGACCGAGCGGGCTTGAAGCGCCGCCAAAGAACATCAGCGTGGCGACGCAGCTTACGGTGATCATGTTGGCGTATTCGGCCATGAAGAACATGGCGAACTTCATGGAGCTGTACTCGGTGTGATATCCGGCGACCAGTTCGGACTCAGCTTCGGGAAGGTCGAAGGGAGTGCGGTTGGTCTCGGCATAGGCCGCCATCAGGTAGATGAAGAAGGCCACGAACTGGAAGCCGCCGAAGAAGTTCCACGATAGAAGTCCATGAGCGGACTGGCTGTCGACAATCGTGCGCAGGCTGAGTGACTGGGCGCGAAGAACGACGCCGACCAGCGAAAGTCCGAGGGCAAGCTCGTAGCTGACGAGCTGAGAGGTCGCCCGCAGCGAGCCTAGAAGCGAGAATTTATTGTTCGACGACCAGCCCGAGAGCGCGATGCCATAGACGCCGATCGATGTGATGCCGAGGATGACGAGCAGGCCGATATTGATGTTCGAAATATCAAACATATCGACGCCGATGCCGTTGGCATAAATATGATGGGCAGCTCCGAACGGAACGACAGCGATGGAAACAAGCGCGCAGGTGAGCGCAATGATCGGCGCTGCGATAAAGAGAGGACGCTCGGCTGCGAGGGGCAGCAGGTCTTCCTTGAGGAAGAGCTTGATGCCGTCGGCGAGAGGCTGTAGCAGGCCGAAAGGACCGACGCGGGAAGGGCCCCAGCGGTTCTGCATGTGGCCGAGGACCTTGCGCTCCAGCAGCACCGTGTAGGCCACCGCCGTCAGTGTGATGACAAAGACGACGATGATCTTAACAATGCTGAGCAGCAGAAATGTCTGGAACGGACTGAGATGGCTCACGGTGTCTGGTTGCGCTCCTAGTCGGCGGCTTGGATCTGAATAAGGGGCTGATTGGCCTGAAATTGTTGCACATCGTTCAGCATGGCGGAGTAGCGGCCAAGCGTTCCGGAGGTGAAGAGGGTGTCGTTTGCGGGCAGGACCAGATCGCGTCGGTTGCCGATCTGAACCAGGCCCGAAGCAGCGGGCTGCAGGTGCTGGTCGTTGCCCGAGAGAAGCTGGAGACGCAGCAGGTTGTAGCCGGGAACGAGACGCTGAATCTCGTCGAGAATGGCGTAAGAATCAAACGGGCTCAGCTTCGGCTCAAGGTTGTTTGCCGTCAGCCATACAGAGTGACGGTCTGCCTCACCCGACTGCGCACCGCGGGACTGGCCCATATCGGCGCGAAGTCCTTTGCCAAACGGTACAAGCTTGCGCATGTCCGCGCCCATCTTGTCCGCGATGCGGACGATCATCTCGAAGTCGGTACGGACACCAGCGCGATCGCCGGCCTTTTTGACCTGCTGCAGGTCGCCGTAGCTATTGGTGGCAGAGCCTGATTTCTCGTAGAGATTTGCGGCAGGCAGGATAACGTCTGCGAGCGCGGCAGTCTCGGTGAGGAACATCTCCTGCACCACGACGAAGGTGTTCTTGAGCGCCGCAGGATCGACGTTGTAGCGCGCCACTGGATTCGAGCCGACCACGTAGAGCGCCGAGAGTTCGCCGCGACCAGCTGCGTCGAAGATCTCAACCATATCGAGACCAGCTTCGGCGGGAGCGTTGTACTCAGCAAACGTGCTGTTGTTCGCGACCGGGGTGTAGCCGGGAAGCATGTCCGGCAGCAGCCCCATATCGGCCGCGCCGCGCGAGTTCGCGTAGTCGGAGAGCAGGGCGAACTTCGCGCCGGGAATGCTGAGGCCAAAGTCGATGAGCTTCTTCAACTCTGTACCGCGCAGCTCGGAACCGATAAGGATGAGGAGGTTCTCTTCTGACTTGACAGTGTCGCGGAAGGCGCTGAGCGCATTCACATCGGAGACGGCACTCGATCCCGCTGCATTATCTCCAGCGAGGTAGCCAGCCAGTGCGCCATAGCCGAACGGTGCGAGCCGAACGAAAGCCTTTGCCTGACGGCGCAGCTTGATCTCGGCAGAATTGACGACGTAGAGCCGCGCGCGGTTGTTACGAACATTAGTGCGGATATTCCATGCCGTTCCCGGAGCCTGATTCGTGGGATCCCCCCCTACCAGCAAAATCGCGGGAGCGGTGAGTGTGTCGCGCAGGGAAGCAGTACGATCTCCGTGTCCGGCGAGTGCCTGGGCAAAGGAGACATAATCCGCCGTGCGATGGTGATCTATATTGTTCGTGCCGAGCACAGTACGGGCAAACTTCTGCAGGAGGTAGGCTTCCTCGTTGGTCAGGCGATTGCCGCCGATGACGCCGATGCTCTTGCCGCCGCGTGTATCGCGAAGCTCGCGCAGGCGCTTGCCTACATGATCGAACGCCTCTTCCCAGCTAACCGGCTTGAACTCTCCGTTTGCCTGGCGAACCAGCGGCTGGGTGATGCGATCGTCGTTGTTGGCAAAGTCGAAGGCGTAGCGTCCCTTGTTGCAGAGGAAGTCGCCGTTGATGCCGCTCTTGTCGCGGTTGTCGCCGCGCACGATCTCCGAGCCGTCGGAGGTGCTGCGAACACCAAGGGTCGTCTTGCAACCGTCGCCGCAGTGGGTGCACGTCGTGGCGACGTGGTTCATCTCCCACGGGCGAGTCTTGTAGCGATAGGTCCCGCTGGTCAGCGCACCGACCGGGCACGCGTCGATGCACATGCCGCACTGCTCGCAATCGAGATGGGCGAGATCATCGGGCGACATCTGCGCGGGAATATTCGGCGCGATGATCGACGAGCTGCCGCGGTTCTGGATACCGAGCGCGAAGACATCCATTCCCTCGCCGCACATGCGCACGCAGCGATAGCAGAGGATGCAACGGGGCCGGTCGAAG
>NZ_DATKQC010000095.1:0-10503 GCF_035532915.1 Edaphobacter sp. | reverse complement strand
GCCGTTTCTTTTGCCGGAGACGCCGCCGAAGAACCTACTGCCCAGGGAGCCATCGCGCTCGCCATTGCCACCTTTGGTCATCTCGACATCGTCATCAACAACGCAGGAGCGGGAAACTATAAAAATCTCGTCGACACCTCAGTCGAAGAGTACGACGCCCTGATGAACGCCAACATGAAGTCCGGCTTTCTCTTCTCCCGCTACGCCGTGCCGCATATGGTGGAGCAGAAGAGAGGAACGATCCTCTTCATCTCTTCGGTCGCCGGTCTGCAGGGCGCTGCGGGCGAAGCCGTCTACTCCGCCAGCAAATTCGCGCAGATGGGTTTCGCGCAATCGCTGGACGCCGAGCTTCGAAAGCATGGCATCAAGGTCGGCACCATCTGTCCCGGAGGCGTCAAGACGGAGTTCGCCGTGGGCCACGGCCGCACCGAAGACTATGTTCGCAACTCGCACATGATGGAACCGCAGGAAGTGGCCGAAGCCATCGTCTTCGCCTGCCTGCAGCCTCCCAATGTGCGCATCCCGCAGATGACCGTCCGCCACATGGGCTGATTCCCACGGGACAGCCCCTTTTTGCATCGTTAGTGGACGGATCTTCTCGAACGATATCTACACGCTGTTGGACAGCACCTTCCAGCAAAGGGCAGGGTAGATACCCTGGCGGAGCTGCGTGCGAACGTGTGGCTGCTTGCTATTCCGTATAAGCCAGTTGATGCTGCCGTTGAAGGCGGCGAGCTTGTATAGGAACCTCGGCAAGTGGCGCAATGGCCTCCAAATCGCAGAACAGGTCCTTGGGATCGGCATCCTTGTGGTGCTGGTCGCGGCACGGACTTACTTTGTTCCTGCGCCAGTGCTGACTCCTCATAACCTGGGATCTCTCATCGCTTTCAATGCACTGCTCAACCTCGGCTTCAAGATTGCGCTGGTGGTCAGAGTCTTCAAGCTGCTATGGGATATATCGAAGATGTTCGCTGAGCCTGTCGTTCCGCGTACTGCAATGGTGTAACTGCTGGTCAAAAGACAACAGGCCTCCTGCGAGCGTTTACCAAAGCTCTCAGGAGGCTTGCGATCTAAAGCTGCGAACCGAACTAAATATCCAGGTTCTTTACATCCAGCGCATTTTCTTCGATGAACTTGCGACGGCTCTCGACGTCCTCGCCCATCAGCGTGGTAAAGATCTCCTCGCAGGCGGCAAGGTCTTCGAGCTTGACCTGAAGCAGCGTGCGCCGTTCCGGGTCCATCGTCGTGTCCCAAAGCTGCGGAGCGGTCATCTCGCCCAGCCCCTTATAACGCTGCACCTGATATTCCTTGCGCCCCTGCTCGATGACGTACTCGAACACTTCGCGAGCAGTCTTCTTCTCCACCGGATCGTGCGAAGCCTTACTCGCCCGCTTGCCCGGCTTGGCCTCAAGCGCAGTGCCGGGCGCGGCAGCGGTTTCGGCTACACCTTCTTCCCAGGCTGCTTCCTCAGCCTCTTCGGCGGCCGCTTCCGTCTTGGTCTTGGTCGAGTACTCGATGAAGAACGGCCCCTTCAGCTCTTCGCGAATCTGCGCGTGCTTGCCCAGCATCTGGCGGCTCTCTGCAGTCGAAGCCAGCGTCCAGTCGATCGGCCGCACCGCGCCCTGGGCATCGGTAAAGTTCACCGAATACATCCGATGCTCTTCATCGAACACCACGTCGCCCACATGCTTGAACTGGTAGGTCTTGGCCATGGCTTCGAGCCGCTGCTGCATCGCCTTCAGCTTCTCCGGCGATTCAAAGTCCACACGCCGCGCCGAATCCTTGCCTTCCTGCGCGAAGATCTCGGCAAACGCCTGCGTCACTTCTTCGTTGCGCAACCGTTTCTGCACCTTGTCGAAGAAGCCGAGATAGTCGTTCAGCTGCGTCATGAACTTGGTCAGCGCAGCGCCTTCGAGCTTCGCCCCGCCGTCGCCATAACGAATCACCATGCCGTCGGAGGCGCGCTTGACCATGACGCTCACATATTCGCGGTCGTCCTTGATGTACTGCTCGAACTTGCCCTTCTTGATGCGATAGAGCGGCGGCTGCGCGATATAAACGTGCCCACGCTTGATCAGCTCCGTCATATGCCGGAAGAAGAAGGTCAGCAGTAGAGTACGAATGTGCGATCCGTCCACGTCGGCATCGGTCATCAGGATCAGCTTGCCGTAGCGCAGTTTCGTCGCATCGAAGTCATCCTTGCCGATACCGCAGCCAAGCGCCGTAATCATGGCGCGAATTTCTTCATGCCCCAGCATCTTGTCGTACCGCGCCTTTTCGACGTTGAGGATCTTACCCTTCAGCGGAAGAATGGCCTGGAATTTACGGTCGCGGCCCTGCTTGGCCGTGCCGCCGGCGCTCTCTCCCTCAACGAGGTAAAGCTCGCAGCGATCAGGCTGGCGCTCGGAGCAGTCAGCCAGCTTGCCCGGCAATCCACCGCCATCGAGCGCACCCTTGCGCCGAGTCAGGTCGCGAGCCTTACGCGCAGCCTCGCGGGCACGAGCAGCGTCAATCGCCTTGTTGATGATCTTTTTCGCGACGGAAGGATTCTGTTCCAGAAATCCGCCCAGACGCTCATTCACAAACGCCTGCACCGTTCCCGCGATGTCGGAGTTCAGCTTGCCCTTGGTCTGCCCTTCAAACTGGGGCTGCGAAAGCTTCACGCTGATGACGACCACAAGGCCCTCGCGAACGTCATCGCCGCTCAGGTTCTCCTTCACGTCTTTGAACAGCCCAAGTGACTGCCCAGCCGCATTGATCGTCCTCGTCAGCGCCGTCTTGAAGCCCGAGAGATGCGTTCCGCCGTCGACGGTGTTGATGTTGTTGGCAAAGGTGAACACCGTCTCGGAGTAGGCGTCGTTATATTGCAGCCCAATCTCCATGGCCACGTTATCGCGCTCGGCCTCCATGTAGATCGGCTTCTCGTGCAGCACCGCCTTGCCTTTATTCAGGAGCTTGATGAACTCGGCAATTCCGCCGACGTACTTGAACTCCTGGTGCTTGCTCTCGCCTGTCTTCGAGTCGGTCGTACGCTCATCCGTCAGGTGAATCTCGAGCCCCTTGTTCAGGAAGGCAAGCTCGCGCAGCCGCTGGGCCAGCGTGTCATAGCTGAACTCGGTGACGGTAAAGATGCTCTTGTCCGGCAGAAAGTGGACCTTCGTCCCCTTGCGCTTGCTTGGCCCCATCTTGCGCAGCGTGCTGATCGGCGCGCCCTTGGAGTAGTCCTGCTCCCACGCATGGCCATCGCGCCAGATCTCGACGTCGAACTCTTCGGAGAGCGCATTGACGCAGCTCACACCGACGCCGTGCAGGCCGCCTGAAACTTTGTAGTTGGAGGCATCAAACTTGCCACCTGCATGCAGCATGGTCAGAACCACCTGCACCGCAGGCATCTTCTCTCCGTTGATGACCTTGTCATCCACCGGAATGCCGCGTCCGTCATCAACTACCGTGATCGAATTATCGACATGGATGGTGACGTCGATCCGCGTGGCATGGCCGCCCAGCGCCTCATCGACCGAGTTATCGACCACTTCGTAGACCAGGTGATGCAGCCCCTGCTCGCCGGTCGAGCCGATATACATCGCCGGACGCAGGCGCACAGCCGCCAGACCTTCCAGAACCGTAATGTTTTCAGCAGAATACCCACCACCCTCTTTCTTGGGTGCTGAGGCAGCCGCGTCGGATTGAAGGGTGGAGAGTTCGGTGTCGGTGGGGATAGCCGTCGTTGCCATGTAACTCCATGCAGCCGTAGCTGAAGATGCTCGGGAAACCGCTCGGAACGATGCCGCTCATAAATTCGCAAAAGCCGCGTCAATCCAGCACTTTGCTCACGTTCGGACGTGGTTTTCGATATCTCAAGTATACCACGCCCGGAGCCTGCTCCAGACGCCCCGGAAGCCCTCGCAGCGCATCCAGACCGAAGCCTCTTTCGAAAGGACAAAGCTGCGATATCCGATTTTCAACTCCGATTACCGCGCAGACTGCATATTTTTCTCCCCGGATTATGTCTAATCTGCATATGCCGAAGCTGGCTTACTCTATCTAAGTGACGCTGCCCCTGCGAGCGTAAGAGGCTTCCCTGAATGTGGATCGTAAAATTAGCCCTTAATCGACCCTACACCTTCATTGTGCTGGCGATCTTGATCCTCATTGCAGCGCCGGTCGTCATCCTGCGCACACCGACGGACATCTTCCCTAATATCAATATCCCCGTCGTCTCCTGCGCATGGGCCTACACCGGCCTCAATCCAGAGGAGCTCGAAGGCCGCGTCACCACGCCCTTTGAAAAGGCCGTCACCGCGCTGGTCGACAACGTCCAACACATCGAATCCACCACGGTGAACGGCTGGGTCGTCGTCAAGATCTACCTGCAGCCCGGAGCCAGCCTCGACACGGCCAATGCCCAGGTCAGCTCCGTCTCCGAATTCATGCTCAAGTCGCTTCCTCCCGGCATCCTGCCGCCGGAGATCATCGACTTCAGCGCATCGAGCGTTCCCATCCTCCAACTCGGGCTATCCGGCAAAGGCATGTCCGAGCAGCAGTTAAACGATGTCGGTCTCAACTTTGTCCGCCCCCAGCTCATCACGACCCCGGGCGCCATCGTCCCCAATGTCTACGGCGGCAAGCAGCGCTCCATCGTGATTGAGCTGAATCCCAAGATGCTGCAGGCAAAAGGCTTATCCCCCACCGATGTGCTTACGGCTATGTCGCAGCAAAACGTCGTGCAGCCAGGCGGCACGGCCAAGATCGGCATGGACGAGTATGACGTCGTCCTAAACTCCTCGCCGCTGACGATCGAAGGCATCAGCAACCTCCCGGTGCGCCAGATCAACGGCGCTACCGTCTACATTCGAGACGTCGCCAATGTCACCGACGGCAGCATTCCCCAGACCAATATCGTCCGGCAGGACGGCCACCGCGGCGTTCTTCTCAGCGTCCTGAAGTCAGGCAACGCCTCGACTCTCAGCGTCGTCGGCGGAATTGAAGCCATGCTGCCGCAGATTAAAACCACCCTGCCGCCTGAACTCAACATCAGGCTGCTGGGCGACCAGTCCATCTTCGTCCGCGCCTCCATCCAGGGCGTCATTCGCGAAGCCATCATCGCAGCCGTACTCACCGGGCTCATGATCCTGCTCTTTCTCGGAAGCTGGCGCAGCACCGTCATCATCGGCATCTCCATTCCGCTGTCCATTCTCACCTCCATCATCGTGCTCAGCCTGCTCGGCGAAACGATTAACATCATGACGCTGGGTGGCCTCGCCCTCGCGGTCGGCATCCTCGTCGACGACGCCACCGTCACCATCGAAAATATCGAGCGCTACCTCGAAGAGGGTCAGGGCCTCCACGAAGCCATCCTCAACGGCGCTGCCCAGATCTCCGTTCCGGCCCTCGTCTCCACCCTCTGCATCTGCATCGTCTTTCTGCCGATGTTCTTCCTTAGCGGAGTGTCCCGCTTCCTGTTCGTTCCGCTCGCCGAAGCCGTCGTCTTCGCTATGCTCGCCTCGTACGTCCTTTCGCGAACGCTGGTGCCGACCATGGCGATGTACCTGCTCAAGGCGCACGACAGCCACGCCGAGCCTTCGCGCAACATCTTCGCCCGATTTCAGCGCGGCTTCGAACGCGGATTCGAGCGCATCCGTCTCACCTATCAGGGCGTTCTCGAGCGCCTGATCCAGGTGCGGCTGATCTTCGTCCCGATCTTTTTCGTCCTTTGCCTCTGCGCGTTTGTCCTGCTTCCGTTCCTGGGGCAGAACTTCTTCCCCAACACCGACAATGGCTCGTTCATCCTGCACGTTCGCGCCAAGAGCGGCACCCGCATCGAAGAGACCGCCCGCCTCTGCGATCTGGTCGAGCAGTCCATCCGCCGCACCGTGCCTGCCTCCGAGCTGGACAACATCCTCGACAACATCGGCCTCCCCTACAGTCCGTTGAACTTCCAGCACGCCACCTCCGGCCTCATCGGGGCCGGCGACGCCGACATCCTCGTCTCTCTCAAAGAGGACCACCACCCCACAGAAAAGTACGTCGATTCCCTCCGCGATAAGCTCTCCCGAGAGTTTCCCGGCACCATCTTCTACTTCCTGCCGTCCGACATCGTCACCCAGATCCTCAACTTCGGCCTGCCGTCGCCAATCGATGTGCAGTTGGAGGGAGCAAACATCGTCGGCAATCGCAAGGTCGCCGATGATCTCCTGCGCCAGTTCCGGGAGGTTCCCGGACTGGTTGACCTGCGCATCCAGCAGCCCGACGACTATCCCGTTCTCAACGTCACCGTAGACCGCACCAAGGCCTCGCAGGGCGGCTATACCGAGCGCGACGTGGGCGGCAGCATCGTCAACATCCTCAGCGGCAGCTCGCAGCTTAGCCCCATGTTCTTTCTCAACACGAGGAACGGCGTCAACTACAGCATCGTCGCTCAAGCTCCGCAGTACGACATCCAGTCGCTCAGCGATCTGCGCAATATCCCCATCACCTCGCCGACGATGAAGACCCCCGAGATTCTCGCCGATGTCGCCAGCATTCATCGCGGCACGGAGATGGCGGTCGTCAACCACTACAATCTCCGCCGCGTGCTCGACATCTACGGCAATGTGCAGAACCGCGACCTCGGTTCCGTCGCTCGCCAGATCGACAAGATCGTCGACTCCAGTAGAAAGACATTGCCGCGCGGCAGCTTCATCCGCGTCCGCGGCCAGATCGAGACCATGCGAACCTCGTACATCGGTCTGCTCTCCGGTCTTGGCTTCGCCATCGTTCTGGTCTACCTTCTGATCGTCGTCAACTTCCAGTCCTGGCTCGATCCCTTCATCATCATCACCGCGCTGCCCGCGGCGCTGGCCGGAATCGTTCTCTTCCTCTTCGTCACCCACACCACCCTCAGCGTTCCCGCGCTGATGGGAGCCATCATGTGCATGGGCGTGGCCACGGCGAACAGCATCCTGGTCGTCTCCTTCGCGAAAGAGCGCCTGGAGCAGCACGGCGACGCCATCGCTGCCGCACTCGAATCCGGGGCAACCCGCTTCCGCCCAGTCATCATGACGGCGCTCGCCATGATCATCGGCATGATTCCCATGGCCCTCGGCCTCGGCGACGGCGGCGAGCAGAACGCGCCTCTGGGCCGCGCCGTCATCGGCGGCCTCTCCTGCGCCACCGTCGCCACGCTGGTCTTCGTTCCCGCAGTCTTCGCTCTCCTTCATGGCCGTCGTAAGCAAAACGCAAAGCCAATCCCCGGACAAGATTTTCAGGAGCTAGTATGAGCAGCGCAAGCAACACCGAAATGAATACAGCTACGCACAATCCGTCGCACACGCCGCCGCCGTCTGAAAAACGTGGCTTCTCCACCGGCGTCTGGATTGCCCTCGCCGTGGTCGCCATCGTCCTTGTGATCGTCATCGTCTTCGGCATCGCCTCGCGCAGCGCCGCGGAACACGCACTCGAAAAACACACCCAGGCCGCGGCCATCCTGACGGTCAACGTCGTCCATCCCTCGACGGCTCCGCTCACGCCGGAGATATCGCTCCCCGGCAACACCCAGGCCTATATCGACACGCCGATCTACGCACGCACCAGCGGCTATCTCCAGCACTGGTACTTCGACATCGGCGCACACGTTCGCAAAGGCCAGTTGATGGCCACCATCGAGACCCCCGAGCTGGATCAGCAGCTACAGGTCGCCGAAGCCGACCTCAAGAGCGCACAGGCCAACCTCGACCTCGCCAACACCACCGCCGCCCGCTATATCAATCTGCTCAAGACCAACTCCGTCTCCCGGCAGGAGACTGACCAGGCCACCGGCGACGCCGCCGCCAAAAAAGCAGCCGTCGACGCGGCCATGGCCAATGTGCGCCGCCTCCAGCAGTTACAGTCGTTTGAGAAGGTCTACGCGCCCTTTGACGGCATCGTCACCGTCCGCAACACCGATGTCGGCGCTCTCATCGACGCGGGCTCCGGCTCCACACCCCGGGAGCTCTTCCACGTCGCAGCCATCGGCAGGATCCGCGTCTACGTCCCCGTCCCCGAAGCGTATGCGAGCGACATCAAAAATGGCAGCACCGCCACCCTCACGCTCGACCAGTACCCCGGTCAGGTCTTCACGGGAACCATCGCCCGCAACTCCAACATGATCGACTCCGCCTCGCGCACTCTGAACGTCGAGGTTGACGTCGACAACCCCAAGGGCCTGCTGCTCCCGGGCGCCTACGTCTTCGTTCACTTCAAAGTGCCCGAGCGCATCGCCAACCTCACCGTCCCCTCCAACACGCTGCTCTTCCGCAGCGAGGGGCTGCGCGTCGGCGTGGTTCGCGATGGCAAGGTCGCGCTTGTTCCCATCACCATCACCCACGACGGTGGCCAGGTCGTCGAGGTCGCGGCCTCTGACCTCAAGCCCAGCGACGAAGTGATCCTCGATCCCTCCGACTCGATCATTGAGGGCCAGCAGGTCCACGTCAGCGAGCACCCACAGGCGGGTGAGTAATGAACCGTTCCGCCATTGCCTCCTCCAGCCTCGCCGCCCTGCTGCTCTCCGGCTGCATGGTCGGGCCCAAGTATGTCAAGCCAAACGTCCCGCTCGCACCCAACTACAAAGAATCGACTGCCGCGACCAGTAACTTCAAGGAAGACGCCAACTGGCATCCCGCGCAGCCTGCCGACGCCGCTCTGCGCGGAGACTGGTGGACGATCTTTCACGATCCCGAGCTCAACCAGCTTGAGCCAAAGGTCGCCGCCGAGAATCAGAACCTCAAGGCCGCCGAAGCTCGCTTCCGTGAGGCCCGCGCGCTCATCCAGTTCAACCGGTCCAATCTCTCGCCAACTATCGGCACATCGCCCGCAGCAATCGGCGAGCGCGAATCCGCAAATCGTCCCTACTTTACTTCGACCAGCAGCAACACCGCCGACACGCAGTTGCCACTCGACCTTAACTACGAGATCGACGTCTGGGGACGTATCCGCCACGGCGTGAACGCAGCCCGCGAAGAGGCCCAGGCCAGCGCCGCCGATATGCAGACAGCGCTCCTGAGCCTGCAGGCTGAACTTGCTATGGACTACTTCGAAGCCCGCAGCGCCGACGCCGAAGAGAAGTTGCTCCAGGACACCGTCAAGGATTACGAAGACGCCTATCGCATCACCAACAACCGCTTCGAGGGCGGTGTGGCCCCGCAGTCCGACGTCGATCAGGCCCGCACCCAGCTCGAAGCGGCCCGCGTCGAAGTCAGCGACGTTACCCTGGTCCGCGCCCAGTACGAGCACGCCATCGCTGTCCTGCTTGGCCAGCCTCCCGCGACCTTTTCGCTTCCCGCGACCCCGCTCGACGCCCGCCCGCCTGCCATTCCCATAGGTCTTCCCTCCGAGCTTCTGGAGCGCCGTCCCGACATCGCCGCCGCCGAACGCCGCGTGGCCGAAGCCAACGACCGCATCGGCATCGCGCGCGCAGCCTACTTCCCAGCCATTTCGCTGAACGGCGCTATAGGCTATGAGTCCGCCGCGCTGTCGACCCTGCTCAGCCGCTCCAGCTTCCTCTGGGCAGTCGGGCCAACGCTGTCGGAGACCTTCTTCGACGCGGGCCGCCGCCGCTCTGCTTCAGAGCAGGCTCAGGCCGCCTACGACGAGACCGTCGCCAACTATCGCCAGACCTCGCTCACCGCCTTCCAGCAGGTCGAAGACAACCTCACCGCGCTTCGCGTCCTCAACCAGGAGGCGCTGCATCAGCGCCAGGCCACGAAATCCGCGCAGGGCGCCCAGCAGATCTTCAACAACCGCTACGTCGGCGGCATCGACACCTATCTTCAGGTCGTCACTGCACAGACAACAGCGCTCATCAACGAGCGCAACGATATCGACATCATGCGCCGCCAGATGGACGCCAGCGTCCTGCTCATTAAGGCCCTCGGCGGAGGCTGGAACACGACAAATCTGCCGAAGCTCTAAGCGCAAATTTTTGTAACCGGTAAAAGCACCTTTCTCCGGTTACAGGTGAGGGCATGTAACCGGAGAAACGAATATTTACCGGTTACACGCCCCTTCCTGTCCCTGAAAAATTTTTATCTTGGGGAGGGGGGGTACTTTCTGGTCAGACCAATTTTCTGCTAGCATTGCTGGCCTATGGACTCCTTCAACTCTGCTCGTCGCGATCTCCTCAAGTTCGGCGGAATAGGTCTGGCCGCTGCTGCTGCCACCCTGCCCGCCTCCGCCTACGCCGCCACCAAATCGTCTGTCCACGCAGCCTCAGGCGTCTTTGACGTACGCGCCTACGGAGCGACCGGCGATGGCAAAACAGTCGACACGCCTGCCATCAATCGCACCATCGAGGCCGCTGCGGCAGCAGGCGGAGGCACGGTTCTCTTCCCGGCCGGAACCTATCTCTGCTTCTCCATCCGCCTGAAGAGCTACGTCGATCTCTTTCTGTCGCAGGGATCGACCATCCTCGCCGCCGCCTCACCGCTGCCCGGTGAGGCGACCGGCTACAACGGAGGCACCTACGACGCAGCCGAGCCAAAGACTTCG
>NZ_DATKQC010000094.1:0-8509 GCF_035532915.1 Edaphobacter sp. | reverse complement strand
AGAGCTTCTGGAAGAAGTTCTTCTTCTTCGGCTTGGCCTCCTGCGTCTCAGGAGCGTTCTGTGCAGGTGGAGCATTTGGCGCAGGTGCAGGAGCGGGCGCGTACTGACGGGGTTGCTGCGGGACCGTTTGTGAACCAGGCGCAGGGGCAGGCTTGTTGCCGCCGATGCCAAACAGTTTCTGGATGAAGTTCTGCGGATTTTCGCCCATCTGACTGCAATAGTTTTGTGGCGCCGTGCCATCGAGGAACGCTGCACTGTAGTCATCCGGGCAACTACCGTCGGCAAGCAGATTGCTCTTTTTGTCGAGATCGGCCACAGTGACCCCGGGGGGTGCCGAGAACGGCTTCACGTCGGAGTATTGCGGCAGCTTGATCGCACGGTTCATGAACTCCGCCCAGACCGGCGCGGCCGCGTCAGCTCCCTGCAGCTTGATGTCGGTGTAGTCGTCGTTGCCGATCCAGACGATGCAGATCAGGTTCGAGGTGTAGCCCACGAACCATGCATCGTGCTCGGTCCCGGTCTTTCCTGCCGCGGGGGCCGTGAAGCCGTGCCGCCGCGCCGAGGTGCCGGTGCCGCGGTTCATCACGCTCTCCATCTGCGACTGCGTCAGATAAGCGACGCGGGGGTCGAGCACTTGATGTGCCTGTGGCGAGAAGTCGGCAACGATGTCGCCACTCGAGTTGCGGACCGACGCCAGCATCCAGGGATCGATATGCACGCCGTTGTTCGCAAAGACGGTATAAGCACCGATCATGTCGAGCGGGGAAGCACTATAGGTGCCGATCGCGACCGAGGGCGTTCCGCGAGCACTGGTGATTCCGGCTGAGCGCGCCAGGGCGGCCACATTGTCGAATCCGACCATCTGGGCCAGCGCGATGGTGGCAATATTAAGCGAGTGATCGAGCGCGTCGATCGCCGTCACCATGCCGGGATATTCGCCCTTCACGAAGTTGCCCGGACTATAGGGCTTGCCCTGGAACATAAAGGTGGTGGGGTCGTCGTTCAGCATGGTGATGCCGGTAAACACCCCGCCCTCGCCCAGCGCCGTGCCGTTGAGGCTCGTGTTGTAGGCGGTCGCGTAGACGAAGGGCTTGAAGATCGACCCGGTAGGCCGCTTTGCCATTGCGTGGTTCAGCTGCGATGTGGCGTAGTTGCGTCCGCCCACTAACGCGAGCACCTGTCCGGTATGTGGATTCAGAGCAATCAGCGACACCTGCGGATAGTCGATGTTCGTCGCGCCCTTTTTATATCTCTTGCGGACGAGCTCATCGACTCCCTTCATGCCAGCCTCAACCGCTTCCGAGGCAGCACGTTGCAGGTCGGGGTCGAGCGAGGTGTAGATGCGCAGGTTCTGGTGGTTCAGGTCCTGGTCGCCGATCTTGCGCACCAGTTGATCGTGCACGAGGTCGACAAAATAGGGAGCTTCGTTGGCGTCCATATTCGAAGGGGCCAGACGAATGGGCTCGGCTTTGAGCTGGCTGGCTTCACTCGCAGTCAGTGCGCCGGTCTCGACCATCGAATTGAGGACGACATTGCGGCGCGCCATCGCGCGTTCCGGATGCCGGTACGGATTCAGCCGGCTAGGGCTTTGGATCAACCCTGCCAACAGAGCGAACTGTGCCGTATCGAGCTGACGCAGCGGCTTGCCGAAGTACGTCTGCGCTGCCTCGCCGAAGCCGTTGATGGCATAGCTACCCCGCTGGCCAAGAGGGATCTCGTTGGCATACATCTCAAAGATCTGTTTCTTGTTGAAGCGCGCCTCAAGCTGAAACGTAATCATCACTTCTTTGAGCTTGCGTACGATGTGTTTCTCCGGAGAGAGAAAAAATCCGCGTGCCAACTGTTGCGTCAGCGTCGATCCTCCGCAGCTCATTCGCCACGAAAGCACATCCTGAACGGCGCACTTGGCGATGCGCACATAATCGACGCCCGAGTGCTCGAAGAACCGGCGGTCTTCGATGGCCGTTACCGCCTGCACCAGGCGCGGCGGAATATTGTCGTAGGTGATGAGGCGTCGCTTAGTGCGGCTGTTATCTTCCGAGAGCGCCGTGATCAGTTGCGGCTCAAGATCGTAAGCCGCTAGCACGACGCCGTTCTCGGCCGTGATCTTCTGCACTACGTCGCCGGTCGTGTCGATCGTCGCGCCATCCGTGCTGTGATAGCTCTCCGGCCCCGGCTTGATGAAAATAGTATCGCCGTTGAGCTGGAACGTCCCCAGCTTTGGATTGTTATTGTAGTTGGCGCGGCGCAGGTCGTTCGCAATCGCCGCTGCCGTCAGCTTCTGGCCCGGACGCACCTCGCGCGGCGCGGCGTAGATCTGCGATTCGCTGGCAAAGAGAGGCCCTGCGGCCAGCTTGTCGTCGACCACATGCTGATAGTGAAAGTAGGCGAAGCCGAAGATCGCAACACCAATGGCAAGGCACCCGAGCACCGCGATCAGCAGCCCGCGCATAAGGCTTGAGTCTAAGAAGCTCCGCGCCGAACCATTTCGCTTCTTGCCGTATTTGAGTTTGAGAGGCAAAGGGACTCTTTCGTTGGACGATAGTTAGATGGCGGTGGGAAGCATCGCGCGCAAGGTAGTAGATATCTCAGTGGTAACCGTGTTGGTTACCTCGCCCAAAAGAACGTCCTGGTTCTTGCCCTGCAGGCGGTCGACGAACTCGACCTTGCCCTCGGCCACCCCTCGTCCAATGTTGATGCGATAGGGGATGCCCACCAGATCGGCGTCTTTGAACTTCACCCCGGCGCGCTCGTCGCGGTCGTCCAGCAGCACATCCACGCCAGCCGCGTCCAGCTCCGCAGCCACTTTCTCTCCGGCAGCCAGAAGTGCCGCATCGCCAACGTTGGTGATCGTGACCACCACCTCAAACGGCGCAATCGCCGGATGCAGCGCGTAAGCCTCGCCGCCATTCGCTGCCGCCGAGCTCTCGATCGCCGCGGTCAGAATGCGCTCCACACCGATCCCATAGCTGCCCATGATCGGCGTGACCTCTTTGCCGTCCCGGTTCAGCACGCTCGCGCCCATCGACTTCGTGTACTTATAGCCGAGCTTGAAAATATGGCCAATCTCGACAGCCTTGCCCAGTCGCAGCGGCGAGCCATCGACCGGGCAGCCTTCGCCCTCGAGCACACTGCGAATATCGGCGGTAAGCGTCGGGGTAAAATCGCGGCCGGGGGTTACGTTGCGCAGGTGATAGTCCAGCTTGTTGGCTCCGGCCACAAGGTTCTTTCGGCCTTCGAGACCGGAATCCATAACGACAATCGTCTTGAGAACCTCGGTCGAATCTTCACGAAAGATCCCCTTGACCTTGGCGAGTTCCTTGCCCGACTTGAGGCCGTTCAGCGAACCCTGCGTCATCACCTCGGAGATGCCGACCGGACCAAGAAATCCGGCGGGACCGCCGATGTGCTGTTCCAGTTCCTCGGCCATCATGGGACGCAGTTCAGAGACCCCGGCGATGGCCATCAGCTTGGTTTCGTTTACCTGGTGGTCGCCGCGAAGGAAGGCCACGACCGGACGCAAAGGTGAGTCCGATGAAGCAGAGATGCCCATGAAAGCGACGCACTTGATATCCTGCGAAGCCTGAATGCCGAAGAAGGCGGTGACGTCGGCGATGGAAGCCATGCCCGGCGTGGGTACAAGTTCGGGCTGGCCATCGCCGGTCGGCGCAAGGTCTTCGACCGGTGCCAGAACGCTGGTCGCCTTTTCAAGATTGGCGGCGTAGCCCGAGGCGCTACTGGCAATCAGGTCTTCGCCCGCGTCCGTATACACCATGAACTCCTGCGAGGCAGATCCGCCCATCGCCCCCGAGTCGGCATCGACCGAGACGAACTGCAGACCGCAGCGGCTAAAGATGCGCCGGTACGTGGCATCGTGCTTGTTGTAGCTCGCATCGAGGCCCGCCTCGTCGATATCGAACGAGTAGGCGTCCTTCATGATGAACTGCCGCACCCGCAGCAGCCCCGACTTCGGGCGCGGCTCGTCACGAAACTTGGTCTGAATCTGGTACCAGATCTGCGGCAACTGTTTATAGCTGCGCAGCTCCTTGCGCGCAATGTCGGTCATCACCTCTTCGTGGGTCATGGCCAGGCAAAGCTCCGCACCCTTGCGGTCCTTCAGCCGAAACATGTTGTCGCCCATGCCCGTCCAACGGCCGCTCGCCTCCCACACCTCACGCGGATTCAGCGCAGGCAGAAGAAACTCCTGCCCAATCCTGTCCATCTCTTCGCGGATGATGGCGACGATCTTGTTGATCGAGCGATTTCCCAAAAAGAGATAGCTATAGATACCGGCTCCAAGCTGGCGCACATAACCGGCGCGAAGGAGGAGCTTATGGCTGGCGACCTCGGCGTCTGCCGGTGCCTCACGAAGGGTGGGAATAAAGAGTTGAGACCAGCGATGCATCGGCAAGGGGGCACTTTCCTGTCCGCCGCATGAAAAATTGCACGGACTTTAGAGTTGAATGTTCATTCTAAATGGTGCGGCTCCTTCAATAAACCGAAGCTGACGGGCCGCCTCCCATCGGCATTCCCGATCAAATGGCTCGGGACCGATGTCCTCGGCCGCATAAGGTGATCTCCATCCCATTCCGCGATTCGGGCCATTCGACCAGCCGTTACTGTTGCAAAGGCGTATTATTCCGAGTAATCGCTGCAACTCGCCCCGCATGTCGTGGAACCGGTCACTGCGGCCGAAGGAAAGGACCCCTTGCGCAAGGAAGATCAGTTCTCAGCGGTTCACCGGGAGCAGCGCTCCACCGGGGAAGCAAAGATGCTTACTATTCTTGCAGTAGGAGAAGACTTCGATCTTCTGCGGACTCGTGCCGAAGTTCTACGAAAGACGGGCGCGAACGTGCTGTGCTCCTCTGGAGTCGCAGCGTTGAAATTCATCGCCGAGTGGGAGTTCGATCTCGTGGTTCTGGGTCATTCGGTGCGGCAACAGGATGCGGAACGAATCACCGAAGCGGCCCATCGGGATGGATCGAGAACCCTCGTCCTTCTTCTGGTATCGGACCAGAGGCACGAGCACGAATATGACGGGATCGCCCTCGACGCCAAATCCTTTGCAGACCCGGCTTGTCTTGTTCGAAGCGCGATAGAACTGCTCGAACTCCAGCAAAGCCGTCATCAATCGGAAGCAGCTTCGAGTGGGCCATGGAACGTACCTGTGGTGAAAAAGAAGCCTGCGAGTTATCCAGCGGATATCTCGTTGCGCAGGACTCTGATTAAACAGTTTGAAAATAGCAAGGCAGGTTAGCCGCTGCTTGGCCGGCGATTCCGGGTTGCCCCTCTGTAATCAAACTTGTTATCCTTCGCCGCAGGCGGAGGATCTGCTTTTGCCGTTGCCCTTGCTTTGCTTACCTCGGAGCTGCTATGCCAGATGCCCAGTCCAACCCTGGGTCACCATGGAGCGGGATAAAGGCTGTCAAGCTCCAAAATCCATTTCAACTCCGCAACCTGGATCATAAGTGCAATAGAAACAATGGCTTGCAGCGATAAAATAAATCCAGGAACTCTGCAAATTAGTTCTCTCCCGCCTGCTAGCATTAACCTAAGGCTGAAGTAGTGGTTCTGATCAACCTCGCAGCCAATAACCCTTTTCAATGGAATAGTTTGCACCTAAGTCTTGTGTAATGAAGACTTTGCAAAATAACCCCTGTGGAATGAAGACTTTGCACAATAAGTACCCGGGGGAGGGGGTACTTCAAGCCGGGTTGATTGTCCAAAGATCGTGCAGATGAAGCACGCCTTCAACCTGCCCACATTCCCCGGTGACGATCAGCGAAGTAATCTTCCGCTCCTCCATCAGCGCGAGGGCTGTAGACGCGAAAGCATCGCCCTCGATAGTCAAAGGCTGGCGGTTCATAATCTCGCCCGCCGACCGCTCCAGCGCATGAGAGCCATCCCGTTCCAGCAGTCGGCGCAGGTCGCCATCGGAGATCATGCCCAGCAGCGAACCTCCATCGAGAACGGTGGTCATCCCCAGCTTCTTATGCGACATCTCGTGGATGACCTGCGGCATCGGCGTCTCCGCCGAAACGCTGGGAAGCGCCTCGCCCCCATGCATCAGGTCGCGGACACGCGACAGCCGTCTGCCCAGCCGTCCACCGGGATGCAGATCGGCAAAGTCCTCCGCCTTCCAGCCGCGGCGGCGGCTCACCTCCAGCGCCAGCGCATCGCCCAGCGCCAGCATGACGGTGGTGGAGGCAGTAGGTGCCAGGTTCAGCGGGCAGGCCTCGGCTGAGACGCTGGCATCGAGAAAAATATCGCTGGCCTCTGCCAGAGTCGATGTAGAGCAACTGCAGAAACTAATCAGACGAGCGCCGAGCCGCTTCAACGTAGGCAGCAGCCGCAGTAGCTCCTCAGTCTCTCCGCTCGAAGAGAGCGCCAAAATGGTATCGCCGCGCGCGATCATGCCAAGATCGCCGTGCAAAGCCTCGGACGGTTGAAGAAAGTGAGCCGAGGTTCCCGTGGAGCGCAGCGTAGCCGCAATCTTGCGGGCGATGATGCCGCTCTTGCCGACACCTGTCACAATGACGCTCTGCCTGTTGTCGGCTGCGCGGACGAGCTGCTCGACCGCATCGGTAAACGGCGCAAGCATCGTGTCATCGAGCCGGTCAGCGAGGTCGCTCAGTGCTGCGGCCTCGATACGCACGAAACTCGAAGGCTTGGTGTCGGACGGTTTGTGGGCTTCGTTCGCCATGGGTGTAGAACCATGTCGATGCTAGCAGAGCGGCGTCCGAGGCCGCATTGCGTCTAAACTGGATACAGGCTCAGCGCGGAGCGCTTGCCGGAAGGATATCCAATCAAGTGAAGCGAAACGCGTTGGTTCTTGGTGTGATGATTGTCGGGATCTCGCTGATGTTGTGGGCCGGATGGCATAATCTGCGGCAACGGCGCATCGCCATGCAACTGGCAGAGGCCAACCATGTGGTGCTGACTCCGGCCCAGCCAGGCTCGTCCGCCCAGGGCGACGACGCCGAGGCCGAAGACCCGGGCGCGAAGCTGCGGGGAAAGACCGCTCCGGCATTCACGCTTGCGACGCTCGACGGCAAAAAGGTTTCGCTGGCCGACTACAAGGGCCGTCCGGTGCTGGTGAACTTCTGGGCTACCTGGTGCGCTCCCTGCAAGATCGAGATGCCGTGGTTCGAAGAGCTGCGCAAGCAGTATGCGGGACAGGGCTTTGAGATTCTTGGCCTGACTGCCGATGCCGATGCGGGCAACGACGTGATTGCGAAGACAGCGCAGAAGATCGGCGTAACCTATCCGATCCTGTTGGCCACCGACAAGATCGAGGATGCTTACGGCGGAATCGACTATCTGCCGATGTCGTTCTACGTGGACCGGAACGGCAAGGTCGTGGAAGCAACGGGCGGCCTAAGCTCGAAGGACGAGATTGAGGCGAACATCAAGAAGACCATTGCCTCGGGAGCGACGACGGCCATGAAGGGCGGCGAGTAGATGCGGCCTGGCGTAATGGTGGCGGGGTTGATGCTCGGTGCGGGCAGTCTGTTGAACGCGGGAGTCCTGACAGCACAGATGGGCAACCTGAACGGCAATTCCGAGAAGCCTAAGTCTTACGTGATCTATGACGCTGAGCCGCAGATCGTTCCGGCAGGCAAGCGAAGTGTGGTGGAGATGCGCTTTCGCGTCGTCGACGGATTTCACGTCAACTCGCACACCCCAAAGTCGGAGCTGTTGATTCCGACCAAGGTTGACTTGCAGCCCGTAGCGGGCGTGAAGGCTGAGACGGCGGAGTATCCGGCGGGCATGGCCTATAGCTTCAGCTTCAGTCCCAAGAATAAGCTGGATGTCTACGCAGGCGACTTTACGGTGAAGCTGCCGGTGGTGGCCAAAGCGGGGCAGCATGAGATCGACGGCACGCTGCGCTATCAGGCATGCGACCACGCAGCATGCTATCCGCCGCGAAGCCTCCCCATTCAGGTCGTTTTCACCGCAAAGTAGTGGCGTGACGGGTTCCGGCCCGAGGGAAGCGCAAAGCGAATTCTGCTTTGACACTTCCCTCGTGGCATCATCGATTAAGAACGAAATTTTGGAGCGAGCAGGGCGCAATGGACGAGTTTAGAAGACTGACACGGTTGCCAGCGTATGTGTTCAACATAACGGGCGAGTTGAAGGCCGCGGCACGCAAGCGCGGCGAAGACATCATCGACTTCGGGATGGGCAATCCCGACGGAGCGACGCCCAAGGCAATCGTCGACAAGCTGATCGAAGCAGCACAAAAGACTGCAACCCATCGCTACTCGCTCTCGCGCGGCATTCCACGGCTGCGCAAGGCAATCTGCAACTGGTATAAGACCCGCTACGACGTCGATCTCGATCCCAAGACGGAGGCGATCGTCACCATCGGATCGAAGGAGGGCATTGCGCATCTGTGCCTCGCGACGCTCGATCGCGGCGACGTGGTCATGGTTCCAAATCCCAGTTACCCGATCCACATCTACGGCCCCATCATCGCCGACGCGGACGTGCGCAGCATCGAAATCCA
>NZ_DATKQC010000093.1:0-4811 GCF_035532915.1 Edaphobacter sp. | reverse complement strand
ATAGGTGTTGATCGAGTTTGCTACAAACCCGCGAGCCTGATTGATCGCCGCCAATGGCGCGATCGTAGTCTGATAGAGCTTCTGCATCTGCTGAGCAACCTGATTGATCGCACTGAGTGAACTGCCGATGTCGTTCTGAATCGAACTGAAGATCGCGTCGAAAACACTGAGGAATTGCCCGTGAGCCAGCTTCGGCAGGGCAAAGCATGTTTCGACCAGAAGGACCCCAATGAGCAGTCTCCTCTTCCAGGCTCTCGGCTTCGGAACGAACTCTGGATCGCCCTTATATGGCTCTCCATTCAGGAGCGGTGTCGCTTCGGGTTGGGCATGGTCCGTCATTGGCTCAGCGCCTCCTGCATCTCTCCGGACAGTTCAACCGGCAACGGCGCCAGTTCCGCCAGGCCGCGCGGATAGCGCGCGGCCAACTCTTCGTAGGCCTGAATCAGCGGTAGCTGCTGGTGCTGGCGAAGCCACCACTTCCGGAACGACCGTTCCCGGGCGTACGTGGTCGTGATCCAGTAGTCCACGGGACTGGGAACGATCCGGATCGCATGCGTCGATTCCGCCTTTTCCCCAATTGCAATAAGAAATTCGGCGCTATGTCCCTTCTTCGGGTGTGCGAACGTCTTGATCTGGTTGAGTGCTGTCTCGTTCAGGTGAACGTGCTCCCGCAGCGCGGTCATATCCCCAGGCTGCTTGCCGATGATCTTTGTAGAAGCGTTCTTCACAATTCCGGCCCCATGCTCATTCGGGCGGTCGGGTGTCCCGACAAAATCCTCCGGAGTCTGGCTGATGCCCCAAACACTTGCATTGCGCTTGCGTGCGGTACGAAACAATTGCACAACCACGCCGGCGAGGATTGGGGATTCGAGCAGCGCCCAGCATTCATCGAGCAGGACGATGCTTGGCTGCCCCGTCATCCCCGATGCGCGATACGTGGCAGTGTGCGCAATCAGAAGGCTCATTGCACGTTCCAGCCGCGGATCGTCTTTCAATTTCTCGACATTGAAGTAGAGCCACGGGTTGTTCAACTGGACCGTAGTGGGCCGGTCGAACAATTGCGCATACGGCCCTTCATCGACCCATGCACGCAGCTTGGTCGAGGCCATCTGTGCCATCGCGTTGATTTTCTGATTGCGATCCCGGTCTTGCCAGTGCGCCAGTTCCGCGGCCAGGTCACCGAAGAGCGGAATTGGGTTCGAGGTTTTGGCGCTGCATCTCTTGTACGTCGAAGCGATGGCTTCAAGGAGCACACTGTCGAGCAGATCGATATCGAGGTCGGGCGGCGTGTTCTCGCCCAACATGTGCCGCGTCAGGTTCTTCAGAAATGAAATCTGGTCATTGGAGGGCTTCGTCTCTCCTCTGGGCAGATCCCAGGGGTTGATCGTCTGATCGCTGTCGAGCGACATTTCGATCATCTCGCCGCCCATCAGTTCGACAAGCGGCTGATACGAGTCCCCACGCTCAAGAATTGAAATCAAGGGATTGGCGCGAGCGGCCATCAACAGCATCTGTTGTGCGGCAAGGGTCTTGCCACCGCCGCTCTTCGCCATCAGAAGTCCGTTCGCATCCGAGAAATCGGGATCGAACATGGAGAAAGGAATGAGTTGGCGGTAGGGAGTCTCGAACAGAATGAGCGGACTCCTCCGCGTCCCGGTCCATGGCATCTCAACCGGCACGAGATCGGCGGCATTCAACGTAAGCATGTCCTGATCCCGTTTGTCGGCCTCGGCCATCCCGGGCAACGTCCCTAGGAAGATGCGCCGCTTGGCGATTGTCTCCGCTACGGCTTTCGCGCCATTCATATGCGTGAAGGCATTCAGCACTTCTTGCGTGCGGTTAGCGAGTTCCCGTTCTGACCGCTCAAGATCACCGAGCGTAACCGCGGGTTGCGAGGTACGAACGACAACGGACAGACTCAACTTCGCTGTCTTTAGCGAGGAGGAGATGATGTCCCGCTGCACCTCGATGAGCTGCGCCTGCGCGACTTCGGCTTCGGGATTCGATTTGAAGTTTCCATTCGCATCCTTTTGCGCGGCTGTCATCTTCTGGAGGCGCTTCTTGTAACTTTTGAGCACCTTCACCTGATCCGGGATCACACTTTGCGCGCTAACTACGACTGGAAAGCCGAGAGTTGCAAAGTTCTGCAGCATGCCGGGAAAGGTCGCATCGGGAAGTTCCTTGAGGCTGACGACGGCATATAGATACCCATCGATATTCAAATAGGTCTCGGTTTCGTTGAGAATGCTCGCTTCGGTTGCCTGTTCCCGCGCACTTCGATATCCGAACATCTCCTCGCCGGGCAAGTAGGGCCGCCGATCACGGCGCATTGGATGCTGCGCGTGTTTGAGTTCCTCAAACAGTTCCTGAGTCGAAAGTCTCCGGGGCCCGAGGTTTGCCGCCTCCATCGACCCCTCGATGCCCCGGAGGATGGATTCGAACTCGGCCAGGTAGGTCTCGTGCTCCTTCCGCGCACGCTGGACGGCCTTTGTCTGGCTCAGAGTGAATCCACCAACGCTGTGATTCTGCCGAGCGGAGTGATAAAGCTTTGCGTGAATCTGCGGATCCCAGATCAAGTACACGTGCAGCCGGTTCTCGAAAAAGTAGCCGCTCTGTTCCTTTTGTCTCCACATCCGAAGCCGATGGAAATCGAGAGCCATCACCTCTGACTGATCGGTTCGCTGCTCACGGAGGTAGTTGTCGAGGAGATCGCCGAGGCGCTCTGATATCTCGTAACGGAACTGAACGCGCATGCTGACGTCCGGAAGACTGCGGAAAAGCGCTTCCAGCATGGCCTTGTTCTGATTCCGTTCGCCATCAGTTGCGAAATACGCGAGAATGCCACGCAACGCATATCCCGCTACGAAAGCTCCGTTCGTGCGCACCATAATGTTGTCGCCCACGGGAAGATCGCGCAGAGACAGCAGTTCGCAGACGGCGGGCGTTTTGAGCCTTCTATCGTGTTCTGCTTGGGTCACCGGCATAGTTATCGTCTCCCTTAACAACTCCGATCCCTTCGATTTGCAGTTGCTGCTCCACGATTCGTGCGAGTGGTGCGATCTCCTCATGGATGCGCGCAGCGAATATCACACAAGCAAACGTGACCTGGGCTGCTTCCGCATCGAGAACGGCCACGACCATTCCGTTCTTCTGCGCTGTGATCGACGCGTGCATCGATTACTCCTCGTCTTCGGTCAGATAACTTTCCTTCAGTTCCGAATCTCGCTCAAGCGCGCACCACGCCTTCGGAGCGAAAAACGAGCGGACCAGATCGGTGAGATACCCACGCGGCCTTCCATACTTGAAAAGAATCAGGAAGGGCACGGCTAGCGCAGGCACGATGAACTCCATAAAGATGTTGAGTGGTACCCCGAACACATGGGCGTTGCCGCTGACGAAATGCGCAAGCAGATTCATCAACGCGGCGAGCGCCAACACCAGGATCAAGTCCTCGAACTCGAGGCCCAGGAACGTCACCTTGGTATGAAGGTTGCGGTGAACCGGCGTCATGTCGAGACTCACGGCACTACCCTCCCACTCCATGCGCCTGCGTCACCATCGATTCGGCCAGGCGCACCATTCCCGAAACCATCAGGGCTCCGATCGCGGCAATAAACTTCCTGATCCAGGTCGAGCCCGGATAGATCTCCGAGACCACGCCGCCCATGTGCAAAGCCATCGCGGCCAGCTGCGTGAGCGCAAACATGGGCAGAATCACATTGGCCGTCCAGTTCACAAGGCTCATCGTGGCCATCCAGAACGCGTCGGCATTGGTCGCGCCAGCGTGCTGCACAAATCCTTCGAGTGCCCGCAACATCCCGGAGCACAGCAGCGAGGCGAAGCCTCCATAGAGGGGTTGCTCGAAAGGGCCGCCCTTGCTGTAGCGATACACGGCTCCGGCAAAGAACAGGCCTGCCATCGTCGGCATCATGGTGTTACCGGCCCAGGAGGCAAGGTTCGTAATGGCTCCATCGAGGCTCATATATTGCTCCTCACGCCGCCATCGCCCGAAAAAGCGAAAGGAGGCCGCTCACGCTCAGGAAAGAGATCGCGGCGAAAATCTGCCTGGACCAAGGTCTGTGCCGGACGTAGTTGATAACGGCTCCGACACATGCAAGTCCCGCCGCGGCCGGCAAAATCTGCCCGGCGATGTAATTCCACAGGGAGGAGAGCATGTCGGTCATCGCGAACTGCCCTCCCGAGTTCCATCCCTCAAAAAGCTGCATCGTTGCCGACAGCGACATTAAGAAGAGAGCGGCAACAATCGAGCCGAGAGGATTCTCACCAGATGCTCCATCAAGTGTGGCTTTCAGGACGAAGTACGCTGCAAGGATCGGCACCAGCCGGGCGACAACAATCTGGCTTACGAAGTTCTTGAAAAGTGCTTCCATGCTGGCCAACCAGCCTGTGCCCACCGATCCGCTTCCCGAAGGAATGTTGATGCCCTGTGCCGCGACCCATGACAGCAGTTGTGGCAAAGTCAAAAGAACGACGGTCCACAGAATCCATTTGCCGCTGCGGCCGTTCACGTGGAAGTTGATCCCGCCTTCATGCCGCAGGCTCACTCCCGCGGCAGCCAGCGTGCAGAACGCCGCCGGCACCGCGAGATCGAGCAGCACCTGGAGAAGGTCGAGGAGGAACTGTGGCGTCTGCATGGCTCTCCCGCCGTGGCTACTGAATGCCTTGCGCCTGAGTGATGAAACCCTCAGCCATACGTCCGAGACCGGAGATCACCATGAGGGCCACGCCCGTCACGCCCCAGCCGAGATAGCCGCGGCCGGATTTGAAGTGCCATCCCGCGATGCCGAGGC
>NZ_DATKQC010000092.1:0-2872 GCF_035532915.1 Edaphobacter sp. | reverse complement strand
AGTCTGACGGGTGTCCTCGGTGATGTTGGGCTGAAAGATCGCCTGAAAGACCACTCGCACCGGATTGGAAAATCCCGTCGCGGTGTAGGTCATCTGCGGCAGAAGCCGCGGAATTCCGCCAGCCCAGAGTGCTCGCCGCGCCACCGCGCGCCGACGCGTCAACCGGGTGACGACAAACCACGCCAGCAGCAGCAGGACCGCAATAGCCACGATGCTGTAGGAAGGCGACATGGCGAATACCACCGGGTTTGCTTCCATACCGCGCAGCAGCACCACGAGGCCGCGTCCAGGCAGCAGACCCCTGCCCGACTGAGCGCCCAGATTGTGGAAGTCCTGGAGGAATGCCGGTGGAAGCTGCCCGTTCTCGGCGTTTGCTGTAAAGAACGGCTGTACCAGGGAAGTGGTGACGCTGGCGCTGGCCAGCGGCTCCACGGTCCGGTTGAGCACAGGAAGGATGTAGGTCGGGAGGATCCCCAGCAGCAAACAGACAGCGGCCAGAAACCCCAGAGGAAATCGGGCGCCCGCGCGCGCGCGCAGCCGCGGCTCCCACGTCCCCCTGCGGATGCCGAGAAAGCTCATGGCGTAGACCTTCACAAAACAGGTCACCGCCAGCGAGGCAGTGAGTGCGAGAGCGGCGCCACAGAGGGCGAAGACAATCCTGATCGAGGTGGAAGATAGGACAGCGCTCCGCAACAGCGCCTGCAGCGTCATCCACTCGCTGACGAAGCCGTTGAACGGAGGCGCAGCGGAAATCGCCAGACAGCCCACAAGGAAGATGATCGACAGTCCTGGTAGCAGTCGCGACAGGCCGCCGAGCTGGTCCATGTCGCGTGTGCCCGTTTCAGCCTCCACATAAGCCGTACCTTGGAAAAGGAGCGTCTTGTATATGGAGTGATTCAGCATGTGATAGAGCGCCGCCGACAGGGCAATGGCAGCCGCAACGGGATGCCCCGTGGCGCGATAAATCAGGAAGGCTCCCAGGCCGGCCACGATGATTCCCGCATTCTCGATGGAACTATGGGCAAGCATCGTCTTCATGTCGTTATCAGTTGTGGCGTAGAGAATTCCCACCAGCGCCGTGATGCTACCCACGACCAATGCGAGCACGCCCGTTCCGTAGCCAGTGTGAATTAGATCGGCATTGAGCCGCAGAATTCCGTAGAAGCCAAGATTGAGTGTGACGCCGGCGAAAACTGGTATGAAGATAGATGGGGCAGCAGTATAGGACCGTGGAAGCCAGAAATTGACCGGAACAAGACCGGCTTTTACTCCAAACCCGAAGAATCCGAGAAGAAACACGCTCCACAGCGCTTGCGGCGAAAGCCCGGCAGCCGCCGCACTCAGAGCGGAAAACGAGAGATCCGCCGCGCTCCTGCCCAAAATCAGGAAAGCAACGACCACGGCCAGAAAGCCGGCTTCGCTCATAGCCAGCATGATGTATCCTGCCGTCTTGTCCGATTGCCGCCGCAGGTCGTAGTTGAGCAGCAGAAAACACAGGATCGACATGCACTCCCAGCTAATCAGGAAGAGCGGAGCATCGCTGGCCACGAGAATCAGCACAACCGAAGCCATCAGGGCAAAGTACAGGACGCCGTAGCGATGCGTGGGATATGCGTCATCGAGTTGGTCTTTGATGAAGTTTCTTACAAAAATAGAGACCGAGAAATATACAATTCCAGCGGCCAGCAGAAATATGGAGCTCAGCGCATCGAGGCGAACTGTGAGCCGGCCGAACCCATCGAGCGTCCAGAGCGAGGCTTCGTAACTCTGGCCTGTCACAAGCACGGTCGTCGAAGCAAGAACCATGAGTAACGACGACAGCGTCCCCACGATGGCAATGACCAGCGGGGCACGCTTCCGGCCGGATAATGCCGAAAGGAGGATTCCTCCTGCACAGGCCAGGAAGAACGAGACCAGCGAAGCGCCGGTTACCGAAGTCATAAATTAAGATCTCCCTTCGGAAACAAGTTCGTCTTGAGTTACAGACTTGCGTCCGGTGGCAACAAGCAGGCCATGCAAAATGGCCAGGGGCGGCGGCGGATTTCCCGGAACTTCAAAATCGACCGGCAATACCGAACCGGCACCGCCCGCGCACATAAAGCTGCGGCCGAACACTCCGCCTGTAATGGCGCAACTTCCTACAGCCATCGCGCGCCTGGTTGTTGGCATGGCCTCCCAGGTCTTGAGCAACGGTCCCCTCATGTTCTCGCTCACAGGGCCGACGATGAGCAGAATATCTGCGGTGCGCGGCGTCGCCGTAAAGAAGAATCCCAACCGGTGCATGTTGTAAAGAGGATTGTTCAGTTGCTTGACTTCATGAAGGCAAGCACCACAATCCCCGGCATCCACCACCATGATGTGCATGGATTTGGAAAAGGCCGAGGGCAGAGTGGCAAATTCAGATTGCTTGGCAGGCAGCCTTGTCCATTCGTATCCGGCATCCCAATTCATCGGCGAGGGGATGCACAGGTGACAACGCTGGCAATGCACGCATTTACCCATATCCACGAAGGCCGATCTGCCGTGGGCAAGAATCGCTCCGGTAGGGCAGATCGCCGCAGCGCGTTGGGCATCGTAGTCAGATTCGAATTCAGTGTTGACTGGGCGGCCAGGGGAGATGCCGGGAGCCGTTTCTGCTCTGCGCGGATAACGAGTTGATTGAATGCCCCTGCGCAAGCCGTGCAAGAACCAAAAACTCATTGCAGTTCACCTCTACCGGTCACATTCGGTTGCGGACAGACCCCAAGTTGCGAGAATGATCGGAAAATCCTGAAACGCGAAATCCTCGGCCGCAACGTGAAACCCAAGCCAATTGGTAAACGATGGTGTAATCGCGTGGTAGCGCTCGACCAAGCCTCTTTCGTCAATGCTC
>NZ_DATKQC010000091.1:0-16882 GCF_035532915.1 Edaphobacter sp. | reverse complement strand
GTGGCGAGGTCGCGGATGAAGGCGAGGATCTGGGGGACGTCGGCGGGGGTGGCGGGGCGAATGTTGAGCATGGGCTTGTAGTTGAGAATGAAGGATATTGGCATTCCGGGCAAACCGCAGGTCCTTCGACTACGCTACGCTTCGCTCAGGATGACAGTTTATTGAATTATCCTGCTTCTTCAATTCTTCTGGTTGGTGGATTTGGCCGATGGGTTTGCGGCCAGCCACTTGTCGAAGGGGATGGTGAAGGGGAAGAGCTCGTGCTTGCGGTCGAGCGTGTAGATCATCTTGACGTAGATCTGAGCGCCTTTGAGCGGCGGATCGTCGAGGCCGCGAACGTCGTAGAAGAGATAGCCGCCGAGGGTGCTGTGGGCGTTGACCGTGGTGCTCTGGAAGCCGAAGTCGGCGTCGTCCTCGGTGATCTTTTTATCGACCGCCGGGTGATGGATGGTGATGGGGATCGGCAGCGGCAGGTGCGTTCCCATGCTCTTCTTGAGGTTGAAGAGGCGGCGGTTGATCTCGTCGAGGTCGGCGGCGGGAATCTTGTCGTTGGCCGCGGAGATGAACTGGATACGCACATCGTTGAGGGTGAGCGCGGTGTCGCCGTCGTTGGTGATGACGACGCGCACCGGGATGAAGCCGTGCTGGACATAGGGCAGGCGGAAGAAGCTGCACTTGTCGGGATCGTTGCAGGGGTCGATGCCGATGGTGACGTGCTCGGCGGGATGCGTGTCGAAGGCGGCGTACTGGTTCGCCGGTTTGACCGGGGGCGCCTTGTGGGTTGCGGCCACGGCGTAGACCGCGAGGATGCATGTAGTAGCGATGACTCGGAGAGTCTGTGAAACTATTGCCTGAGTGGACTCGTACCGGTGGGAGTTCATAGCCTGGGTTGATTATCATCTTCGCTGGCATACAAGGTAAAGCGAGGGACACAACAGAGTGACGATGGCTGTGTATAGCGCGCTTTTGCTGGCGGCCCTGGTGCTGGGCGCGCCCTGGTGGCTGCTGCGCATGGCGACCAGCGGGCGATATCGCGCGGGACTGGCGGGGCGGCTGGGGTGGGTGCCTAAGCAGTTGCGTTCGGCTGTCGCTGGACGCGAGGTGGTTTGGGTTCATGCGGTCTCGGTGGGCGAGGTGATGGCGGCGACACAGTTGATTCGCGAGTTGAGCGCGGCGCGGCCGGAGTGGCTGATTGCCGTCTCGACGACGACGGCGACCGGGCAAAGTCTGGCAAAGCAGCGTCTACCGGAGCTTCCAGTGTTTTACCTGCCGCTGGATTTTGCCTTTGTCGTCCGGCGGTATCTGCGCGTCTTGCGACCGACGATGCTGGTGCTGATGGAGAGCGAGCTATGGCCGAACCTGATTTTGCAATGCACCAAAGTTGGCGTGCCGATGGCGGTGGTGAATGCGCGGGTGTCTGACCGGTCGTTCCCACGATATATGCGGCTGCGGCGGCTTTGGCGGCCATTGCTTGAAAAGATTTCGCTGTTTCTGGCGCAGAGCGAGGAGACAGCAGACCGGCTGATCCAGATTGGCGCTCCTGCTGACCGGGTGCGAGTTACGGGCAACTTGAAGTATGACCTGCGCGAAGGGCGAGAGTCTCCGCTGGTGGCGATGGTGCGTGAGCAGTTGCCGGCGCAGGCGCGTGTGGTGGTCTGCGGCTCGACGCTCGATGGCGAAGAGAAGATATTGCTGGCTGCGTGGCCTGCGGTGCTCGCGGCTGAGCCGAACGCTGTGATGGTGCTGGCTCCGCGGCATCCGGACAGATTTGCCGCAGTTGCCGCAATGATTGGCGCAGGTGGATTTACGGTGCTTCGCGCAAGCGAGTTTCGCGAACGGCCCCAACCCGTCGCAGCAGGCAGCATCTTTCTGTTGGACACGATTGGCGACCTTGCCGCGATGTACTCGCTGGGCGCGCTGGCGTTTGTGGGCGGCAGCCTGATCGCGGCGGGCGGGCACAATCCTCTGGAACCGGCGCGGTTCGGCGTTCCTGTGTTGATGGGGGAGTCGTTTCAAAACTTTCGCGAGATTGTGCACGTCTTACAGGTGCACAATGCGATTCGCGTCGTCTCGACAGCAGCGTTTGCAGAGACGCTTACTGCTATGCTGCATCACACGGGCGAGGCAAAGGCCATGGGTCAGCGCGGGCGCAAGGTCTTCGACGCACAGGCGGGCGCGACAGGGCGGACGGTCCAGGCGTTGACTGCCTTATCGAAAGAGAGTGTGGTGAGTGCGCGATGAGACTCCGCAGACCACTGCTGCTGCCGCTGTCTCCACTGTATGGAGCGGTGCTGGGCGTCAAGCGGCTGGCGTTTCGGGCTGGCTGGCTGAAGCAGCGGCGACTGGCGAACGTGGTGATCAGCGTGGGCAGCGTATCGGCGGGCGGCGCAGGAAAGACACCGTTTGTAATAGCACTGGCCAGGATGCTGCGGCGGCGTGGTTATGCGGTGACGATCCTGACGCGAGGCTTTGGCCGCGCTCCTAAAACAATCGAACGAGTCGAACCCTATGGCGATACCGCGTGGTTTGGCGACGAGCCGGTGCTGCTGGCGCAACGAACCGGCGTGCCTGTATTTGTCGGCGCGGACCGCTACAACGCTGGCCTGTTGGCCGAGAAAAACGAGGCGGCGGGAAAGATCGCCGTTCATCTGCTCGACGACGGCTTTCAACATCGAAAGCTGGCTCGCGACATCGATATTGTCCTGCTGACGCAGGAGGACGTGGACGATGCGCTGCTGCCTGCGGGCAACCTGCGCGAGCCTCTGTCGGCTCTGCGCGAGGCCGACATCATCGTGGTGCGCGAAGAAGAGGCGGCGATGCTGGAGCGCTTTCTCAGCGATCTTCCGAGAAAGAAGACGCCGACCGTTACATGGGTGATCAAACGGCGGCTCAGCCTCGACGGCGATACGGAAAGGCCCTTGTCGGCGCGGCCATTGGCCTTCTGCGGCATTGCCAGGCCGAAAGGATTTACCGCCATGCTACTGGCAGAGGGTTGCCGTCCCGTGGAGATGATTGCCTTTCCCGACCACCATGTCTATGTCGACGAAGACATCAACCGTCTGCTCGAAGCAGCGCGGCAGCACGGCGCAGACGGCTTTGTGACCACGGAGAAAGACGCGGTAAAGCTGACGGCGGCGATGCGCGAACGTCTGGAGACCGTGGGACCGCTGGTGGTGGCGCGGTTGGGCGTCGAGTTCTCGGACGAGCTGGAAGCACTCTTGCAGTTGATCGCGATGGAAAAGCGGCTCGACCGCCGCAGCCAGAATCGTTGAGGCAGAAGCTCTTTTGCGTGAGAAAATTACCGCTTGAACAGCCAGCCCCTTATCTCGTCCGGCAGAAGCCGCCCGCCTCGGGTGTTGATCGTCCGCATCGGCGCGATGGGGGATGTGTTGCACGCCATGCCCGCCGTGGCGGCGTTGCGGCAGCGGCATCCTGACTGGTTCATCGGATGGGCAATTGATCCCTGTTGGCGGGAGTTGCTGCAATCGAGCGCGGCGAGGCCGCTGGTGGATCGCTGCTACGTCGTGCCGACGCGGGAGTGGAAACGGCAACCGATTTCGCTGGAGACGCTTTCGAGCATTCGTGCGGTGCGGCGCGAGTTGCGCGGGGAGCAGTTCGATCTCTGCGTCGATATGCAGGGCTCGATACGCTCCTCGATGATCGGCTGGATGGCGGGAGCGGGAAAATTTGCGGGCTCGGCTGATCCTCGCGAGCAGCCCGCGCGATGGATGTACGGCGAGAAGATACAAATGAGCGCGGCGCACGTGATCGACCAGGGCTGCGAGTTGCTCGGAGGAGCGGTTGGTGAGTCGTTGACTCCAGCGAAGGTCGAACTGCCGGTAGACGATGCGGCTGAGGCGTGGCGGGATGAACTTCTCTCCCAAGCAGCGCCGGAGGGCAGGAAGTTTGCGATCATTGCGCCTTCAGCGGGTTGGGGCGCGAAGCAGTGGCCCGCGGAGCGTTACGGAGCCGTCGCCGCTGCGCTGGCGCAGGCTGGCTATGTCCCGCTGGTCAATGCAGTTTTTGTTGGAGACATCCTCGCCAACTCGGTCGTAGACGCAAGCGGAGGCACAGCGGTCGTGGTTCCCTGCTCGGTGGGACAGCTGATTGCACTGACCCGGCGCGCCAGCCTGGTCGTCGCCGGGGACACCGGTCCGCTGCATCTCGCCGCGGCTCTGGAGCGGCCCGTAGTGGCGCTCTTCGGCCCTACCGATCCCGCGCGAAACGGGCCTTACGGAACGGCTTCGCGGGTGCTGCGCCACGCTTCGAGCAAGAAAGACCACACCCGCCACGCGGCCACCGAAGAGGGCCTGATGCAGATCACGGCGGAGGAGGTCATCGCGGCGGCGTTCGACCTGTTGCAGCCGACACGATAAGGTAAAGCAGTGAGTGAACGAACCCAATGGCAGCGGATCGCCCGTCGTATCCGCGTCCCCCTCGGCTTTATCTTTGCCGCGGTCTTCCTGTGGCTTGCCCGGCCGACCTGGCACACCATGCTGGCCAGCCTTCTACTGGTGGTGCCCGGCGTCTGGCTGCGCGCCTATGCCGCCGGGTACGTCCGCAAGAATGCAGAGCTGACGCGCACTGGCCCGTATGCGCACACGCGCAACCCGCTCTACCTCGGCTCCATGATGATCGCCTTTGGCTTTGCGGCTGCGGCGGCGAGCTGGATCATCCTGATTGCGCTGGCGATCCTGTTCGCGGCAATTTATCTGCCTACGATCCGCTCAGAAGAGATGTACCTGCGCGAGCACTTCCCCGGCTTCGACGAGTACGCGAAAAACGTCCCGCGCCTGCTGCCCCGGCTGGCCGCCGCACCGACCGCTGACGTTTCCGGAAGTTTTTCGTCCAAGCTCTATCTTCACCACCGCGAGTACAATGCCAGCATGGGTGCCATTGCCATCTACGCGGCGTTGGCGGCGCGCCTGCTGTTCTTCAAGCGGTAGCAAACTCAACCATTTCAATCAGCGAGCTGCCTCTGTCCAAACGTAGATCGAACCTTATCCCCTTCGCCGCACTTCTGCTGGCCGCGATGCCCTGCGCAACACAGGCGCTGGCGCAGCCGTCTCCGATTCCTACGCTGCAACCGCCGCCCACCGGTTACGCCTTCCCCACGCAGGAGACGCTGAGCTATACCGTCGATTGGCGCGTCTTCACCGCCGGGACCGCCGTCTTCCACCTGACCCGCGAGGGCAACGTGCAGAAGGTCAACGCCACCGCCGATTCGGTCGGCGCGGTGACCATGCTCTTCCCGGTCGTCGACCGCTTCCAGTCGGGCTTCGACATGAAGACCGGCTGCTCGACCGGATTCAGCAAGCAGTTGCAGGAGGGCCGCCGCAAAGTCTCGAGCGATCTCAACTTCAACTACGCCCAGGGCAAGCAGACGCAGGTGGAGCGCAACCTGGTCAAGGGCACCTCGAAGACGCAGACGGCCGCAATCCCCGCGTGCGTCACCGATTCCCTCTCGGCGATCTTCTACGCCGCCTCGCAGCCGCTCATCCTCGGCAAGACGGTCAGCTTCCCGCTGGCCGACTCCATGCGCACCGTCACTGTGACCATGAAGGTGGAGGCGCGCGAAGAGATCAAGAGCCCCGCCGGAACCTTCCAGACCATCCGCGTGCAGCCCACGGCGGATGAGGGCGTGGTGAAGAACCGCGGCAAGATCTGGATCTGGTACACGGACGATCCGCGGCACATCCCGGTGCAGATTCGCGCCCAGCTCTTCTGGGGGACGATTACGTTCCACCTGCAGTCGTACGACACGAAATAGGAGGCACTGATATGACAGAAGAAACGCAGGACCCCGAAGAGTATGTGACCGTCGCCGAGTTCATCGAGCCGGTCTTCGCGCAGATGGCCAAGGGCGCGCTCGAATCGGCAGGCATCGAGTGCTTCCTCGAAGGCGAGCACGGCAACAGCCTGCTCAACGCTGCCTTCTGGGCACAGTTGCAGGTGCACCAGAAGGACGAAGAGGCCGCCCGCGAGATCCTCGACTCGGCTGAAGATTCCGGCGACACATCCGCAGCCGAAGAGCGCGCATCCGATAACGCAGACCCTCAAGATGACCCAGCCTGAACAAACCCGACCCCGCGCCGTCGTCTGCCTCTCGGGCGGCATGGACTCCTGTGTCTGCGCCTCGCTCGCCGCCCGCGACTACGACGTTTACGCCGTGCACTTCAGCTACGGCCAGCGCACCGAGGCCCGCGAGCTGCGCTCGGCAGAGGAGATCGCCAGCCTCACCGGCGTCCGCGAGCTGCTGCCGCTCAAGATGGACCTCTTCCGCAAAATCGGCGGCTCGGCCCTGACGGACGAGAACATCGCGGTCCCCATCGCGACCGACGAGGCCAGCATTGGCCATGAGATTCCAGTCACTTACGTCCCCTTCCGCAACGCGCATTTCCTTTCGGCGGCGGTAAGCTGGGCCGAGGTGCTGGGCGCGAAGACGGTCTTCATCGGTGCGGTCGAGCAGGACAGCTCCGGCTATCCCGACTGTCGGCCTGCGTATTACGAGGCGTTCAATAAACTCATCGAAATGGGGACGAAAGAGGGCGATATTCGCATCGTTACCCCGCTCATCGAGCTGCGCAAGAGCGAGATCGTGCGCCTGGGAGTTGAACTGGGTGCTCCGTTCCATGTAAGTTGGTCTTGTTATTCCGGCGAAACCGTGGCCTGCGGCGTCTGCGAGAGCTGCCTGCTGCGGTTGCGTGCCTTTCGCGAAGCCGGGGCCACAGATCCGATACCGTATGCCATCGCCTGATGAGGGCGAAAGGCGCATCAAAGTTTTGTGAAGCAACTTCGGGGTTTTGAGTAGCAACTTCGAGAACGATGATTTCCGCCTGCATTCAAGGGGCCAGGAGAAGAGAAAAGTGAAGAAGCATTTCGGATTATTTAAGATCAGCACCCTGACCATCGCGCTGCTGGTGGTCGTCGCCATGGCACACCCCTCGCGGTCGATGGCGCAGACGACGGCGAGCGTTCATGGCCACGTCAACAACCCCCTCAACCAGCCGGTCACCAAGGGCGACGTCAAGCTGACTACGGACCGTACCTCCGACGCGAAGAGCCGCAAGTACCTGTACACCTTCCCCATCGACGGGAACGGCGACTACAAGGGTACAGGGATCGCGCCCGGCAACTATGTCGCGGTGGTCTTCGTCGATGACAAGAGCATCGACTACAACGACAGCGTTGCTCTGCTGGCCAACGACGATAAGGTCGTCAACTTCGACATGAGCCGCAAGGAGTACATCGACAAGATGACTCCCGACGAAAAGAAACAGCTCGAAGAGTTCAAGAAGAAGAACGCCGAGGCGATGGCGGCCAACTCCAAGATCGCCAACCTGAACAAGACCCTCGTCCAGGCCCGCGCCGATACCAAGGCAGGCAACTTCGACGCTGCCATCAGCGCCATGCAGGAAGCCACCACGGCCAAGCCCGATGAGCCCATTCTGTGGGTTGCTCTTGGCGATGCCCAGCTTGGCGCTGCCAATGCCGCGCAAAAATCCGGCACAGCTGCCACCGATCCCGGTCTGCAGAAGAAGTTTGCTGATGCAGCGGACTCCTACAAGAAGGCCATCGACCTGAATACGGCAAACAAGAAGCCCAACGCCCAGACAGCGGCCGCGGCTTACAACCAGCTGGGTCAGGCATTGAGCAAGAGCGGAAACACTGCTGACGCCACAGCAGCCTACGACAACGCCGCCAAGGCCGATCCCGTCAACGCAGGCATGTACTACTTCAACGAAGCTGCCACCTTCTACAACACCGGCAAGCTCGATGAAGCCGGCACCGCCGCCGACAAGGCCATCGCCGCCGATCCGAAGCGCGCCGACGCCTACTACATCAAGGGCCAGGCGCTGATTCCGAAGGCGACCGTCGATCCCAAGACGCAGAAGATCGTCGCTCCTCCGGGATGCGTCGAGGCCTATCAGCAGTACCTTGCCCTTGCTCCCGATGGCCCCCACGCCGCTGATGTGAAGGGCATTCTCACGGGCATCGGCGCCAAGGTCGAATCGAGCTACCACGCTCCCGGCAAGAAGAGGTAGCTCTCATCACAGCACAAAGAAAGCCCTGGGCAACTCAGCCCGGGGCTTTTTACATGGAGTGGCAGAAAAGGATGGATACCATGAGCGGCATACTCGATTTCGACGAAGCGTTGAACGTGGTGCAACGTCACGCCTCCGGCCTGCAGAAGCTGGAGAGCGAGGCGGAACCGCTGCTCGAATGCCTCAACCGCGTTCTGGCCGGACCGGTCACGGCAGACCGGGACCAGCCTCCCTTCGACCGCTCCACCCGCGATGGCTTCGCCCTGCGCGCCGAAGACATAAAAGACGCAGGCATTCCACTCAAAGTCATCGGACAGATACGCGCGGGCGAGCGCTGGTCCGGCCCGCCGCTGGAACGCGGCCACGCCATCGAGATTATGACCGGTGCGCCTGTCCCCACAGGCGCAGACGCCGTGGCCATGGTCGAGCACGTCGAGCAGAAGGGCGATTCTCTGCGCCTCGCAGAAGGCAGGTCGTTGCGCGCAGGCGAGAACATCGTGCCTCGCGGCAGCGAAGCTCACGCGGGCGACGTGGTGCTGGCACGGGGAACGGCGATTGCCGCAGCCGAGATCGCGCTGGCCGCCGCCTGCGGCCTCCCCGGCCTGTTCGTCTACCGCCGACCGCGCGTGGCTATCGTAGCTACTGGCGACGAGCTGGTGGAGCTCGACGAGACTCCCGGCGACCAGCAGATTCGTAACTCGAACAGCTATGGCCTCGCCGCTCTGGTAGCTGAGGCAGGAGGAAAAGCGGTGCGCCTTCCTATAGCCAGCGACCGGCGCGACGATCTGGAGAAGATCATCCTCAAGGCGCGAAGCAGCGACCTGCTGCTGCTCTCGGGCGGCGTCTCCATGGGCAAGTACGATCTGGTCGAAGAGGTGTTGCAGGCGATGGGCGCGGAGTTCTTCTTCACCGGCGTAACGATGCAACCGGGCAAGCCGGTGGTCTTCGGCAGGCTCCCGGCCAGCGGCGACCTCCCTGCTCAGTATTTTTTTGGTCTCCCCGGCAATCCGGTCTCGACGCAGGTGACGTTTCACTGCTTCGTTGCCCCTATGCTGCGCGTCATGGCCGGTGCCATCGACTCGCCGCCGCGCTTCGCCCAGGCGACGCTGGCCGAAGACGTTGCAGGCAAGCCGGGCCTGACTCGTGTGCTCCCATCGCATTTAACCTATGACCGGGCGCGCCCCGAGGTTCGCGTCGTAGCGTGGCAAGGCTCGGGCGATCTGGCTGCCAACGCTCGCGCCAATTGCTATGCAGTCTTCCCTCCGGACAAAGAACACTTTGCCGCCGGAGACATCATCACAGTTCTACTGAGGTAGCATAGTGGCCATGGAAGAGCGCGCGATCCCGGCCAAGGCTCGTCGGAATAATCTGCTATTGCTTGGGTTCTTCGTGTTGGGCTGGATTTTGACAATCTACGAGTTGACAACCCGCGTTCATGCGATGAGCCTGGGCACGAAGGTGACTTCCTGGATGGCTTTCTTAATCTTGCCGCTTGAGATTTGGAGAATAATCCAAAGATTTCGAGGACAGATAAGTTGAGCGGCGCTCCAGAAAAATTATCCCACTACGACGAAGCCGGACAGGCCCACATGGTCGACGTAAGCGCCAAGGCGGAGACGCGGCGCGAGGCCGTCGCCTCTGCCTTCGTCGAACTCTCTGAGGCCGTGCTGGCCGCGCTGCCGCAGAACCCCAAGGGCAATCCGCTGGAGGTCGCTCGCTTTGCCGGGATTCAGGCGGCCAAGCGGACTTCGGAGCTGATTCCCATGTGCCATCCGCTTGCTCTTAGCTTTGTCGATGTGCAGGCTACGATCGTCGCTGGGGGAGTTTCGATTGAGGCCACGGCTGCCACCGTCGCCGGAACCGGAGTTGAGATGGAGGCGATGGTCGCTGCCTCTGTGGCCGCACTTACGATCTACGACATGACCAAGGCGCTCGACAAAGGCATTCGCATCCGCGAGGTTGTGCTGCAGAGCAAGAGTGGCGGCAAGAGCGGCGACTATCGCCGCGAACCCTCAAAGACTGTTTAGACCGCGGTAGCCAGTGTCACTGCAAACAGTCCGTGATCGTCTTGCCAACTTCGACTGATGGCGAAGCCGGCCGATCCTAGAAGCTTTTCGACGCTGAGAGGATTGAACTTATGGCTGTTTTCGGTGTGAATTGTCTCACCCGCCTCGAACTCCAGCCGCAATGCTCCCCCCGCTGAGTTGGCCGGGAAATAAACCTGCTGCCGACAGCGCGACTCCAGATGCATCTCGATCCGCGAAAGCTCTTCATTCCAAATCGCCTTGTGCTCGAACTGCGCCAGGTCGAAGTCCGCTCCAAGCTCGCGGTTCAGCCGCTCCAATACATTGCGGTTGAAGGCCGCCGTCGTTCCCGCGGCATCGTTATAGGCCGCCAGCAGGGTATCCGCGCTCTTGTGCCTGCCCGGACCTAAGTCGGTGCCGACCAGCAGCTTATCTCCCGGCAGAAGCTGCGCCCGCACGTTTCGGAGCAGGGCGGCGGCGGCGGCGGGTGAGAAGTTGCCGATGCTGGAGCCGATGTAGAGGGCCAGTGTTCGCAACCCTGCCAGGCGGTCGAGCGGCAGCGGCTGTGTGGTGTAATCGGCCACCTGCGAACGCACGCTGACGCCGGGGATATTGGCGCTGATATTTTCACTCGCCAGCACCAGTGCGGACTCCGAGACATCGACCGGTTGATAGACGACGCTTCCCTGCTGGCGCACCGCCGCAGCCAGCAGGATGCCGGTCTTGGTGGCGGTCCCCGCGCCAAGCTCGATGAGGGTCAGTTTTTGTTTACCGCCGCTGGCAGCTTCGTACAAAATCTCGTCGGCGTGGGCGGTAAAGATATCGCGCTCGGTCCGGGTCAGGTAATACTCGGGCAGTTCGGTGATCGCCTCGAAGAGCTGCGAGCCCGCCTCATCGTAGAAAAGCCAAGGAGAGAGCGTTCGAGGAGAGGAGGTCAGTCCGCCCCGGACTTCGGTGGCGACTGCATGGGTGGTGGCATCGACAGTTTCTGGAACTGCGGCGGCGATAGATGGCACTTGGGGGAGTTCCTCTCCGTGGGGTGCGGCCGGGCCGCTTTGTCGATTGGATGCAGCCAGCGGGTCAGATGATCTCCGTGGTTCGATTTTTGACGGACCCACATCGCGGCTTCTGGTAAAAGATGGGAGCGGCTGGGTTTACTCCCTGACTAGACGCTATACGAGACATGCGGCAATGTCTAAAATTGCACCAGCGCGCTGCAAAAAGAGAGAAGCACGCAGGAGATTCCCTGATGTTCCTACGCAAGATGATCGTCGCGGCAGCCGCCGCCCTGGTGCTGGCTTCGACCGCGCCCGCTGTGCAGGCCCAGTTTGCCGGAACCGGTCCCCGCGACAACTTTCGCGATACCACCATCTTGAGGCCGCCTGCGGGGAGCAAGGTCGCGATTATCGTGTTCGAGGACCTGGGATGCCCAGCCTGCGCGCGGGCGCATCCGATCGAGAGACAGGTCGCCGAGCAGTACCATGTCGCGTTGCTGCGCTATGACTTCCCCCTCGCGCAGCACATCTGGACGTTTCAGGGCGCCGTCGATGCTCGCTATCTGCAGGACAAGGTCAGTCCTAAGCTTGCCGACCAGTATCGCAGCGACGTCTTTGTCGCGCAGATGTCGATCTCAAGCAAAGACGACCTGCGTCAGTTTACCGAACACTGGATGCAGCAGCATGGGCAGAAGCTGCCGCCGGTGGTCGATCCCGGCGGAAAACTGGCCGCCAAGGTGCAGGCCGACTACGACCTCGGCAGGCGCCTGAACGTGGAGTGGACGCCGACTTTGGTGGTGGTAACTCGGAACAACTACCAGGTCGTGGGTGGAACCGCTGAGGGGCCAAACGATCCGACCAAGCTCGCAGCCGTTGTGGAAGGCGCGATCGCGCAGACGAGGACGGCTTCTGCGACGCATGGCACCCATGTTGTCGCGCACCGTTAATTGGGAACTGTAAGTTCGCAGGCGCAGAAAACTAGTTTAGTGCTCAACTATTTAGGAGCTCAACTATTGAGCACTGAACTGCCCAATACCCTACTTTAGGATCGCTTGGGTCCATCTTTGGCCAGGCGCAGGCCGGAGAACTGCCAGCGGGTGGCTGGCGTGAAGAAGTTGCGATAGGTGGGACGGATGTGGGTTGCGGGGGTGACGCAGGAGCCTCCGCGTAGGATGACCTGGCTGGACATGAACTTGCCGTTGTACTCGCCGAGCGCTCCGGGCAACGGCTTGTAGCCGGGATAGCCGGTGTAGCCGCTTGCAGTCCACTCCCACACATCGCCATAAAGCTGTTGCAGGCCGGAGGCGTTGCTGGCCGGGGTGGGGTGCAGGTTATCGGATTCAAGCAGGTTGGCATCGGTGCCTGCAGACGGAACGGTCTGGGTGGCGGCGTACTCCCACTCGAACTCGGTGGGGAGACGGTGGCCTGCCCAGCGGGCGTAGGCGTCGGCCTCGAAGAAGCTGAGATGGCAGACCGGAGTTTCGCTGAGTTCTTCTAATGGCTGGAAGCCGTGCAGAGTGTAGATGCACCAGCCGGATTTGGTCTGGCTGTCGCGCTGCCAGTAGAGCGGTGCCTGCCAGTTCTCGTCGTGCAGCGTCGTCCAGCCTTCGGAGAGCCACAGCTCGGGGCGGGTATAGCCGTTCTGATCGATGAAGGCGAGATATTCGGCACAGGTGACGAGGCGATTGGCGAGCGCGAAGGGCGCGATGTAAACGCTATGGCGCGGGGTCTCGTTGTCGAAGGTGAAGACGTCGTTGGCGGCGGAATTGGGGGTGAAGCCGATCTCGGTAAGGCCGGGGGAAAACTTGGACCATTCGAGCGGAGGGGCGATGACTTCGCCTTTCTGCTGGGATGTGGACTCGACGTAGGCGGGGTGAAGCGGATTGGTGAAGAGGGCGTGCTTGATGTCGGTGGCGATGAGCTCCTGGTGCTGCTGCTCGTGGTGGAGGCCGAGGGTAATGCGCTGGATGGCCCCGGAGACGACCGGCTGCTGGAGGAAGTGGTCGATGGCGGCGTCGACATGAGCGCGATAGGCGAGGATGGCGTCGAGCGGAGGGCGGGAGAAAGAGGCACGGAGCTTCTTCTCGGGCATGTCGCCGAGCGAGTTGTAGTAGCTGTTGAAGAGCCAGTGGAAGTCAGGATGGAAGGGCTTGTAGGCGGCGACGTGCTCGCGGAGGACGAAGGTCTCGAAGAACCAGGTGGTGTGGGCCAGGTGCCATTTGACTGGGCTGGCCTCGGGACAGGACTGGACCATGAGGTCTTCGGGCGATAGCGGCGCACAGAGACGCATCGTAGCTTTACGGACGGCCCGGTAACGCGCAAGAAGGGTGGTGGCGGCAGACTGTGTTGCGGTAGAGGAGGGCATGGCGGTTCTCGCTTGAAGAGGTGCAGACTACACTTTGATGCTCCGGACAGGCCCGGCGTTGGTTTTTTTCTGACGCCTCGGGCTGTTTTGCCGCTATGGGTGATAGCTGTTGAGGAGGCGGGCCAGAATGTAGGCAACAGCGGCGGCGGCTCCGCCGATGGTGATGGTCTGGATGGCGTTGCGGAGCCATCCGGTACCTACGAGCTTTCCTTTGAGTGCACCGAAGAGGGCGAGGGCTATCAAGGTGATGACGACCGAGAGCTTGAGGGCGGCCAGGTTGTCGCTTACCAGCATGTAGGGGAGCAGAGGGATGATGCCCCCGGCGATGTAAGAACCGGCGATGGTGAGGGCGGAGCGGTGGGCGCGGTTCGCGGCGGGCTCTTCGAGGCCAAGCTCGAAGCGCATCATGAAGTTGACCCATTGCTTGGGGTTCTGCTTGAGCGAGGCGAGCACCGGCGCGGCGGCGGCGCGGTCGACCGAATACTGCTCGAAGATCTCGTAGATCTCTTCCTCTTCGTCCTGGGTGCGCTCGACGATCTCGCGCTCTTCGCGGTGGCGCTCGGAGATATAGTGCTCGGCGTCGCCGCGAGCGGCGAGGTAGCCGCCGAGGCCCATGGCGATGGAGCCGGCAGCGATCTCCGCGAGTCCGGCGAGGACGACGATGCGAGAGGACGCGACGGCTCCCGAAAGGCCTGCGGCGAGAGCGAAGGGAACGGTGAGGCCGTCGGAGAGGCCGATGACGATATCGCGCACGGTGGCGCTCGACTCGAAGTGGCCTTCTACGTGTTGGGTGCCTGAACCATGGGCGACTTGGTGCATGGCCGTAGTGTAGTGCAGACAGCGGGTTGGGCTGCCGCAGGCGAGAGGTTTTTCTGTGACCGCGGAGTCTTTCATGGGGGGGCAACGTCTGTATGAACACGGCTTTCTGAAGTTTGGAAGACCTGATTCCGGACGATCGGACGTGTGCGATGAGACAGAGATGGGGTTGCAGGCTGGGACGGCATCAGGTTTGGCTGGCTTTCGTGGTGGGGATATTGCTTTCAGGCCCAGGGCTGATTCACGCCCAGGAGGGCATGGGTGACGGGCGCGTCTCGTTTGCCGGTGGACAGATGGTCCGTGGAACGGTGACGGCGGTGGGTGCCGATGATCTGACGGTAAAGACGGAAGAAGGCGATGTGTATCAGGTGGCTGTGTCCGCGAATACGCGTTTGATGAAGGACAGGCAGCCGGTGAAGATGACCGACATCAAGGCCGGGGATGGCGTCGGCGCGTTGGGGGTGATGGATGCCCCGACGAAGACGGTTCATGCGGTATTTGTCGCGGTGATTGATGCCGAGCAGGTCAAGAAGGCGCGGGAGGGGTTGGGCAAGGTCTACATCACGGGGAAGGTCACTGCGGTCGATATGGACGATGCCAAAATCACGGTGATGCGGCCGGACCATGTGAGCCAGGTGATTCAGGCGGATGAAGGAACTTCGTTCCGGCGGGGCGGGCGCAGGGAGCAGGCTTCGGTGACGGACGCTCCTGCGGCGGGTGCGAAGCCCAGTGGAGAGAGCATTACGCTGGCGGATGTGAAGGTAGGGGACCTGGTGATGGGGCGTGGCGGGGTGAAGAATGGCTCCTTCGTGCCGACAGAGTTGAGGGTCATGGATGCGTCGGCTCGCGGACAGGGGCGGAGGCGTGGGGGTGCTGTTCCGGCAGGTTCGACGCAGGGGAATGGCACAGCGAGTCCTCAGTAGGATCAGTAGGAATTGCGGGTTTACCTATTTACTATCTCTGGTTTTTATTTATTCTCTCTGATTTTTATTGATCGATTTTTTAGTTGGGTTGAGGCGAGGTTGAAGTGCGTAGAGTTTACAGATTAACGATGGTAGCCGCCGTGATGCTGGTGGCGAGCGGCTTGTCCGGGGTGGCGCAGGCTCCCGTTGGGGTGACGGTTCAGACTGCTCCGGCAGCGAGTGGGGGGACGATTAAGGGAACGGTGAAGGCAGGGACGGTGCCGCTGCCGGGTGTTGCAGTGACCGCCGCCAATACGCTGACGGGAAAGAAGTACGCGACGACGACGGACATTAATGGATCGTTCGAGATGGTGATTCCTCGCAACGGACGTTACGTGGTGAAGGCGGAGTTGGCTGCATTTGCTGCTGAGACGAAAGAGGTTTTGCTGGAGGGTGGCAAGCCGGAGCAAGTGGAGGCGTTTACGATGCAGTTGGCCTCGCGGGTGGCGCGTGAAGAGGCGAAGCAGGCCGGGGCTGCAAGCTCGACGGGATTGGGACAGGGACGAGGAACACAGGCTCTGAGTGTTTCAGGAGACAGCGATCTGGCCGATGCCAGCGCCGGGACTGGTGTTGCAGGAGCGCAGATGCCTACTCTCTCGGGGCTGGGGGGTGGCGATGAGGCATCGGCAGACTCGGTTGCCGTGAGCGGGCAGATGGGCCAGACGAATGGGCTGGCAAACTTCAATGAAGACGAGATTCGGCAGCGTGTAGAGGATGCGGTTGCGCGAGCCCGGCAGCAGGGTGGAGCGGCGGGCGATATGGCGAATGCGGTAGTGGGGATGCTAGGCGGAATGAGGGGTGGGCCGGGTGGCGGAGGAGGTCGTGGCGGACGCGGCGGTGGTGGTGGCGGGCGCGGCGGATTTCGTGGGTTCAATCCCTCGCAGCCACATGGAGCGATCTTCTATGAGGGCGGTAATGGAGCATTGAATGCCGCACCGTTCTCCGTAGCTTCAGCGCTGGGAGAGCCTGGGGCGCAGGTGGTAAAACCGTCGTCGATGTCGAACCGGTTCGGCGTGAGCTTTGTGGGATCGCCGTTTATACCGGGACTGGTGAAGTCGAGTTCGAAGCAGTTTGTATTTTTGAATGTGATCGGGCAGCGGAACATCAATCCCGACATCTTCAATGGCACGGTGCCGACGCTGGCGGAGCGGAGTGGAGATTTTTCGGCGCTGGGGCAGACGCTGTATGACCCGGCGACGGGACAGCCGATTCCGGGGAACAATCTGAAGAATGCTTCGACGCCAATCTCACCGCAGGCGCTGGCGCTGTTGAATTTCTATCCGGCACCGAATGTTCCTAACGCAGGGCTGCGCAATAACTATCAGACTGTAACCAACGCTGGTCAGAATTCGACAACAGCTGCGCTGCGCTATGTCAGGAACTTCGGGCAGAGCGGGTTTGGCAGCATGTTCCGGCGGCAGGCGGCGAATGCGCCGAAGACGCTGACGCAGAACATCAACTTCAACGGAAGCTATTCGCACAGCGCCACCGACGGCCGCAATATCTTTCTGCCGCTGGGCGGAACGACGGCCTCGGACGGGTATGGAATTACGGCGGGCTACACCATCGGCTATGGGCGGCTGCGCAATAATGCTTCGATCAACTGGAACCGCTCGCATGCGACGACGGAGAACTACTTCACCAATGGCCTGATCAATCCCGGGCTGCAGGCGGG
>NZ_DATKQC010000090.1:0-28570 GCF_035532915.1 Edaphobacter sp. | reverse complement strand
TCGTCAATAATTAGATCAAACAGACCTTTGTCTTTGTCGATCAACTTTACTGATGTAGCAAGAATTGTGATGCCTTTGTTCATTAGATCGAATGTGCCTGGCGTCGCGGTTTCGCCGTCCAAACTGCTTCGCACGTCTTTGTAGACTCTCCGATTTAGTCCAAGAGGATCACGAGCATTGGCAGACGTGCTTATACCAGCCGGGAAATATTTCGCGGCAACTGTTAGCCAATATTTGTCAATTGTGGGGAAGATGGGATGAGAGATTTTGCGCATTTCGAATGCGCGAATACGGTGGACAGACTTGCCCATGTGAGTGCTCCTTTTGCAATGCCGACGATGCGGCTTGAATTAAGTACACTGTGCGCACGATGACGCCAGTAGTTGACTTATACACATAAACGGACACCAACGCAAGAAGTCTTACATTTGATATGGAGCGTTCTCTCCTCCACATTTCGGACAGGACCAGCTTTGCAACAGTTTCATCGCCGCTAAGGTGGGCATTAACGCAACGCACGAATCGCTTTCAAGCAAACTTCAACACCCAAACCAGCCCAAATCTCGAACATGACAAACTACCCGGAAAAGCGTCTCATAGAGCAGGAGCCGTAATCACCTGAACCTAAAACACTCCGGAGCGAAACGCATGGCAATGAACGACTACAACCTGAACAACACCTACTACAACACCATCGACGTACCCCGCGAGGAGACCGCCTCCTTGCTCGCCAAGGTGCTCGCCATCACCTCCGTCGGCTTCTTCATCACCTCCATCGGAGTCGCCACCGCGCCCGCCTGGGGAACCCTCGTCGGCTTCATCGTCGTCATCGGACTCGTCTTTGCCATCAGCCTCTCCCGCAAGGCCAGCCCCGGCCTCGCGCTCGGCATGTTTCTCGTCTTGACGTATTTCATGGGCTGGGAGATCGGCCCGCTCATCCAGCGCTACATCCATAACTTCGGCACCGGCCTCGTCTTCAACGCCGCCGCCACCACCGGATGCGGCATGGCCGTCATGGGCTGCGTCGCCTATCTGTTCAACATCAACTACCGCCGCATCGCCGGCATCGGCATGGCCGCGCTGCTGCTGCTGATCATCGCCGGCGTCGCCAGCATGTTCTTCCACTTCCTCTCGCCGGACACCTACTCCTGGCTCACCCTCGGCATCTTCGCCCTGCTCACAGTAGGCGACTTCGCCCGCATCCGCGCAGGCGGCAACGGCGCATCGGCGGTTGTCCTCTCGCTCTCCATCTATCTCGACGCGATCAATATCTTCATGGCCGTCCTGCAACTGATGGGTGGCCGCCGCAGCAGCAGAAGCTAGGCCTCGATATAGCTTCCTCTCCACAAGCGCCCCTGAGATCAGGGGCGCTTTTTAATAGGAGGAAGCGGCTTTGGCAAACAACCTTCACGCGGCCGGTCCTCCTCTAATTGGATATGGTAGACATCGATCTTATCGTCAATACGCTTCGAGCACACGGACACCAGGTTGAAGATATGCATCCCGTTCCGCCCGACGCGGGAGACTACGGGATGACCATCGACGGAGAAGTCGTCAATCTCGAAGGTGCGCGGCGCATCCTCGAGCTTGACGGCCCCGAGAGAACGCAAGCCCGGGGATAGCCACCGGCGTCCCCAGCCTCCAACCTGCCTCCGACGAGTATGCTGTGGCTCCTCCTGCCCGAATTCACTCTGGCCACGGCCTTCTGTTGATAGAATTGCGCGACCTCGTTTTGGGCTGCCGCCGCAGTCGATGCGATGTACTCGGTTCGGGTAATTCGGAGAGATCGCGCATGAAGAAGACGCTGTTGTGGATGGTTGGGCTGGTTTTGATCCTGTCCTGCTTCGGAGGCACGCTGCGCGCCCATGCCCAGGCCAAAGAGACAGACGTCACCGGCAACTGGCAGGGAACCCTGCAGGCCGGGCAGGGGCTGCGCATCGTCATGAAGATCACCAAGACCGATGGCAAGCTGAAGGGTATCGGCTACAGCATCGACCAGGGCGGCCAGGCGATTCCAATTAGTCCTATTACCGTGCAGGGAACATCGTTCAGCTATGCGATTTCAGGGTTAGACGTCACCTACACCGGAACCCTGAGCGCCGATGGCAAGACCATCACCGGCAACCAGACCCAGAATGGCCATACGGCTGTCCTCAACTATCAGCGCGTCACGCCCGAGGCCACATGGGCGATTCCCGAGCCTCCCAAGGCGATGGCTGCCGATGCTGTCCCCAAGTTCGATGTGGTGACGGTAAAGCCCAGCGACCCCAGCCGTCCCGGCAAACTCTTCACCATTCACGGCCGCCAGATCATAACCATCAACACCACCATGAATGACATGATCACCTTTGCCTACGGGTTGAACGTCAAGCAGATCGTTGGAGCCCCGGACTGGTTCTCCAGCGAAAAATTCGATCTCGACGGTGTACCCGATACAGAGGGCCGGCCAAACACCAAGCAGTTTAAGGAACTGATCCAGTCGGCGCTCACGCAACGGTTCAACCTCACCTTCCACCACGACCAGAAAGAGCTCTCTGTCTACGCTCTTACGGTGGCAAAAGGCGGTCCCAAGCTGACCGAGACCATCCACCAGCCGAACGATTCCAAAAACTTTCTCTTCAGGGGATTCGGCCAGTTGACAGTGACGAACTCAACCATGCAGGACTTCTGCGACGGCATGCAGGCAGCGGTGATGGACAGGCCGGTCGTCGACCACACCGGACTCACCAAGAGGTATGACTTCCAGTTGAACTGGACGCCCGACGACTCGCAGTTTGCCGCATTTGGCCCTCGGCCTCCTGCTCCGGCCAAAGAAGATCCCAACGCGCCGCCGGGCCTTTACACCGCAATACAGGAGCAGCTTGGGCTAAAGCTTGAGGCCACCAAAGCCAAGGCCGATGTCATCGTCATCGATCATGTCGAAAAGCCTGCCGCCAACTAGCAAACTCACGGCCTGCGCGTAACTAAACGATCAGGCCGTGGATAACGCCTCGGCCCATGCCTTCGGCCTACGGTCGATGGAACCGTCCCACCAGAACGCCCTTCCCAAGAATGTGGCCATCCATTGCCTTCAGCACATCGGCCTGTGTCGCATCCGGCCCAAGGCTCAGCTTGGTATCCAGCGCGAAAAGCTCAAACGTGTAGTGGTGATAGGGTCCCGCCGCACCCGCTCCCATGCCGTAGTAGCCGATCTTCTTTCCTGTGTTCCCCGCCTGAATCGACCCGTCCGGCAACGTCGCCTCGGTCGGCACATTCTCCGCAAGCTCATGAGCGCTTCCCGGAATATTGAAGATCATCCAGTGCAGCACCTGGCTTGTCGTCTTCTGCAGCGACGTGTCGGGATCGTGCAGAATCAGCGCGAAGCTCACCGTGCCATCCGGCACATGCGTCCACGTCAGCTTTGGAGAGACGGGGGCCTCCACCGCCCGCGTGTACTTATCGGGAATGATGCCGCCATCTTCAAACGCGGAAGAAGTCAGAGTCAGCCCCGGCTTGGCGGCCGCAGGAGCAGCCGGAGTCTGAGCAGTCGCTACGAACGCCGACATCAGCGCGGCGCAAATCAGAATATTTTTCATTCCTCGCTCCCGTAACTCGAAATTCAACTAAAGCCGATTGTCAGCTTCGGCTAAATTTACACCAACCTCGTCAGCGGGTTGTATTCTTTGCATTCCTCCATCGAATGGCACCCTCCTGCCATGCCCCTTCGCCAGCGCAACGGCAGTAACGCTCTCCCAGTGGCTCACCTCATTTCCAAAGATTGGAAATGTCCGATCATTCCACGCACCTCCTCCTTTCGTAGAATAGAAAGGCTGGAGTTTAGGAGAGATCCAATGAACGAACTCGCTCAGACGCTCATCGGCGACAGCTATGCAGCACAACCGGCGCACATCCTCGAAGGTCTCAGCGACGAGCTCGCTCACAAGAGAATTCCCAACACCCCTCACACCATTTACGAAGAGCTCTGGCACATCGCGTTCTGGCAGCAGGTCACGCTCGACTGGGTTCAAGGCATAGAGACGCCATTCCCCGCGAAACCCTCCGACGGCTTCCCCTCGGAGTCCGAGGCTGCCTCCGAGCCCTGGGACCAGCTACGCCTCCGCTTCCTCCAAACTGCCGAAGAGGCCGCAGCCAGCGCCCGGGACACCCGCAGGTTAGACGAGCCAATCCGTTGCCCCTCTCGTCCCGGCTCTCCGGTTCGCATCATGTCGGTCCGCGATCAACTCATCAGCCTGACATCTCACAACGCCTACCACCTTGGCCGCATCGTCCTCTTGCGCCAACTCAATCAGACATGGCCTCCAGCCTCTGGCGGCTATACCTGGTAAGGGCCTGACTTTGCCTCCCCAAAACTTGACAAATCGGCAGTCCGGAACCCCCCACCAGTCCGCCGGCACGGGATTTACCGCAGCGGGGTATACTCGAAGTCCAGACTTAACCCTCATCTCTTGAAGACTTTAGGACTTAAGTAGGGGAGGGGGGTACCTGCTCTCATCCACAAAAATGACAGGAGAACCGTGCGAAACTCTCAGACCTCCCTCTCAGTCTCAATCCTGCCCATTCTCGTTCTGCTTCTCCTTGGCACTCCTCTGATCGCCCAGCAGTCCTGCAAAGACCTCCTCAACCTCCAGCTTCCCGATACCGTGATTACCTCGGCCACAACCGTCTCGACAGGCACCTTCGCTGTGCCGAAAACTACAGCGTCGATCGGCAACCTGCCTCCCTTCTGCCGAGTCGCGGCCACCACGAAGCCTGCGGTCCGGTTCGAGGTCTGGCTGCCGCTGCACAACTGGAACGGCAAGTTCATGGGTGTCGGCAACGGAGGCACAGCAGGCGTCATCAGCTATCGCGCCATGGCCGCCGCGCTAAGACGCGGTTACGCAACGGCCAGCACCGACACAGGCCACGTCAACTCGCCCATCAGCAACGGCTTCGACTCCACCTGGGCTCTCGGACATCCCGAGCTGGTAGCCGACTTCGGCTATCGCGGCCTGCACCTTACCACCGTAAACGGCAAGCAGATAGCGCAGGCCTTCTACAGCAAAGGCCCAGCGCATTCCTACTATGTAGGCTGCTCCAAAGGCGGCGAACAGGGCCTCATGGAAGCCCAGCGCTTCCCCGCCGACTACGATGGTCTGCTCGTAGGCGATCCCGCCAACAATTGGACCCGCCACTACGCTGGCGCTCACCTCTGGTACTCGATCGCGACCCTCAAAGACCCGGAGAGCTACATTCCGGCGGCAAAGGTGCCGCTGCTGGCCAATGCGGTCATCGCAGCCTGCGACGCTATCGACGGAATCAAAGACGGCGTGCTCGACGACCCCCGCAAATGCCACTTCGACCCGGCAGTGCTCACCTGCAAAGAGGGCGAGCCAACGTCCTCCTGCTTCACCCCCAAACAGGTCAAGGCCATCAAGGAGATCTGGGGCGGAGCGCATGACTCCCACGGAACGCTCATCTATCCCGGTCTGCTTCCCGGTGGCGAAAACGGCTCCGGCGGCTGGTCGAGCTGGATCACGGGCAACAAGCCCTTCGCTGCAACCCATTGGAAGGCAGCCACAGGATTCTTCAAGGACATGGTCTTTGAAGACCCCAGCTACAACGCCCTCAACTTCAACTACGACACCGACCTAAAGACAGCACTAGCCAAAACCAGCCGTTCGCTCGACGCGGTCAACCCGGACCTGCGTCCGTTAGAGCGGCGCGGCGGAAAGTTGATCCTCTACCACGGCTGGAGCGACCCCGACATCTCGCCGCTCAACACCATCAACTACTACAGCCAGGTACAGGCGACCGTCGGCAGCAGCACAGCGCAGTTCCTGCGGCTGTTCATGGTTCCCGGCATGAACCACTGTGGCGGAGGTCCCGGCCCCAATCACTTTGATGGAGTTACGGCGCTCGAAGAGTGGGTCGAAGACGGCGTCGCGCCCGAGAAGATCGTCGCGTTCCACACCACCGACGGCGAGATCGATCGCACGCGTCCGCTGTGCCCCTATCCTCAGGTCGCTGTCTATGGCGGCAAGGGCAGTACCAACAATGCGTCCAATTTTTCCTGTAAATTGCCCGCAAAGTAACATCACTGGCCCACAAAATCGGCGTATCCTATCTCGCAAAGGAGTACGCCATGCTGAGAAGAGATTTTCTGCGTCGTACTGTCACCGGATTTGGCGCGACCCTGTTCGCCACCAGGTTTGCTCCGGCGGCCTCCCTCGAAACCGAACCCCTCTCTCGCAAGTTCAACGCCCACGATGAAGTTGTTCTCGGCAAAACCGGCATCCGCACCAGCCGGCTCGCCATGGGCACCGGAACTATCGGCGGGGGCGGCGCCTCCAATCAGACCCGCATCGGCAATAACCCCTTTGTCACGTTGCTGCTCAACGGATACAACGACAACGGCCTCCGCTTCTTCGATACCGCCGACTCCTACGGCAGCCATCCCTATGTCGCCGAGGCCATCAAGCAGCTTCCGCGTGACAAGGTGACTGTCCTCACTAAATCAGACAACCGTGATCCGGCAGGGCTGCGCAGGGATATCGACCGTTTCCGCAAGGAGCTGGGTGTCGACTACATCGACATTCTGCTCATCCACTGCGTCACCGAGGGCGATTGGACGACGCGCTATCGTGGCGTCATGGACGTTCTCTCCGAGGCGAAGCAGAAGGGTGTCATCCGCGCTCACGGATGCTCCTGCCACACTTTGCCCGCGCTACGTGCTGCCGCCGCGTCGCCGTGGGTCGAAGTCGATCTCGTTCGCCTCAACCCCATCGGCTCACACATGGATGCCGATCCGAAGACCGTCGTCAGCGTCATTCAGCAGATGCGTGCCTCGGGCAAAGGCATCGTCGGCATGAAGATCCTGGGACAGGGCGATATGCGCAACCGGCCCTCCGAGGCGATTCGCTATGCGCTATCGACCGGAGTCCTCGATGCTTTCACCATTGGAGCGGAGTCGCAGGCCGAGCAAAACGACCTCACCCGCCGTATCGCCGCCGCCTAGCCGCAACAAACCGGGTGCCCCACGTCCGGCATTTGAGGACGTGGGTTCGGAGCGCCACGAAAACCCGCCATCGCTCACATCCGCACCTCGGCATGTTTCAATAGAAGTAAGGACCTCATAGAAAAATGCCTCTCAATTGTGGAATCGTTGGCTTGCCCAACGTCGGAAAAAGCACCATCTTCAACGCTCTCACCTCTGCCAAGGCCCAAGCGGCTAACTATCCTTTCTGCACCATCGACCCCAATACCGGCGTGGTCACCGTGCCCGACGAGCGTCTCGCGAAGATCTCCGCGCTCATCCAGCCCAAGTCGCTCGTTCCCACGACCATGGAGTTCATCGACATCGCGGGGCTGGTCGAGGGCGCCAGCAAAGGCGAAGGCCTCGGCAATCAGTTCCTTGGCCACATCCGTGCCACGGACGCGATCTGCCATGTCGTCCGCTGCTTCGACGACGCTGAAGTCATCCACGTTGCCGGAGGCGTCAATCCTCTGCACGACATCGACATCATCAACACCGAGCTTCTGCTGGCCGATCTCGACACCGTCGAAAAACGCAATACCAAGGTCGAAAAGCTGGCCAAAAATACCAGCGACCACAAGATCAAGACCGAAGCCAGCGCGATGAAGAAGCTGCTCGAGGTTCTCAACGCAGGCCAGCCTGCACGCACGGCCGACCTGACCGACGAAGAACGGCTCATCGCCCGCGAACTTTTCCTTATCACCTCCAAGCCCCAGCTTTACGTCGCCAATGTCGACGAGTCCGGCCTGATCGAAGGCAACGCCTATACGGCGGCTGTCGAAAAGCGCGCAGCCGAGGAAGGCGCACAGGTCGTTCGCATCTGCGGAGCCATGGAGTCCGAGATCGCGCAGCTTGAACCAGCCGAGCGCGACGAGTTTCTCAAGGACATGGGCCTCTCCGAGCCGGGCCTGAACCGTCTCATCCACTCGGCTTATCGCCTGCTCGACCTCATCACCTACTTCACGGCGGGAGTGCAGGAGGTCCGTGCGTGGACCATCAAGCGCGGAACCAAGGCCCCCGGCGCGGCAGGCGTCATCCATTCGGATTTTGAGAAGGGCTTCATCAAAGCAGACTGCTATGCCTCGGACGACCTCTTTACCTACGGCAGCGAGCAGGCGGTTAAAGAGAAGGGCCTCCTGCGCTCCGAAGGCAAAGAGTACATCGTCAAGGACGGCGATATTCTCTTCTTCAAATTCAACGTGTAGCGACCATTTTTCGCGTGCCGCGTTTATGGATTGTTCTCGTCCGCAGCTCACAGGCTGCGGGCGGGTTCGTCATCTGTTTGGCGAACATGCGGTAGTCCGATGTTCCCGCGTGCAGTGTCGACCAGTATCCCGAATGCGAGAACAGGGGCTTGTGCATCCCGATAATCTGCCGCGCCAGAATCTTGACTCCACATTCGAGGTTGTTCTTCGGTTGCAGGATGGTCTTTTCCGGATCGTCCGGCTTGAGCCGCTTGTCGGTCTTCCAATCGAAGTCACATCCATAGCGTTTCTGGTCTTCGTAGGTCAGTTGCAGTAGGCCCTGGCTGCGAACCGCCCTGTGTGTCACCGCGTCTTTGACTGCCACTTCAGGCTCGGTATGACGGACCCGTGTGGTCGGATCGAGGCTCGCTTCCGCTCCGGCCATCGCCTGAAAGAAGTAGGCCCAGAAGGCCCGTTTGTCGGCGTTGCCCATCGTGTAAAATCGCGGGCAGAAACGGCGCACGTCATGCGGAACCCGCGACGACAGCATGGAAGGAGGAAGTGCCTCCTCGATGATCTTGTCCCAGGCCGGGTCCCAGGAGTCCTGGCCAAGCTCTATCTTCTTCACCGCGATCGGGGTCGCCGGTGCAGGCTTGATCGCCTTGATGGGCGGAGTTGGAGGCTTGTATTCCTGGCGTTTTCCGCAACCCACAACCAGAAGAGCTGCAGCTAGCGTTAGCCCTGCATTGCGAAGCGTTGTCGTCTTGAGGGCTTCCACGGATCGACCGTCCTTTCGGGAATCGTCGGGGCCCGTGCACGAGCATAGATGCCGCTGAGCGTCGCTGTCCAGAAGTTCGCGACATTCTTCCGTTAGATGCGAGATCCATGTATGAAAATGAGTCATGGCAGATATGCGGATCGATAAGTGGCTCTGGGCGGCGCGGTTCTTCAAGACGCGGGCGTTGGCGTCGAAGGCCTGCGAGCTGGGCAGGATTGAATCAAACGGCGTGCGCGCCAAGGCAGCCCGCGAGGTCCGCGTCGGCGATATGCTGCGTGTCAAAAATGAGGCCGGGGACTTCCACCTGGAGGTGCTTGTTCTCAGCGAAGTACGCGGGCCTGCGGCGGTGGCACAAACGCTGTACCGGGAGACGAACGAGAGCCGGGAACTGCAGGTCAAAGCAGCGGAGGAACGCAAGGAGATGCTGCGCCTTGGGGCCGTGACGGAGGGCAAGCCTTCGAAGCGCGATCGCCAGGAACTCAACCGGCTGCGAGGCAGAATCCACAGGTTCTGAGTTTGCGTTTATAGCCCGGCAAGTCGCAACATATTCAAAGCAGCATCCAACCTAAGAGACCGTTATCCCTGTGCTGAGCTTATTTGGTGGAGAGCGGAATGAAATAAGGGGTCTTCCGTGAAAATAAACGCTATGCGCCACCTTCCCTCGGCTGTTTTTCTGGTGACTGTTTGCGCACCGTGTCTCGCATCTGCCGCACAACCTCCAGCTGCGCAACCGCCAGCCGCCATGCAGACACAGGGAACCGCCTCTGCCATGATGCAGCCGGCGCTCGATACGCTGGCGCAGGCGATTGAAGTCTTGCGGCCGGAAAAATGGAAGGCGTCCGATGCCATACGGCAGGAGACTGGCTCCAACATCGACTCCATTCATCGCGATATCCAGACGACGCTGCCGCAGCTACTTGCAACGGCTGATGCAGCACCCAATTCGATCTCGCAGCTATTGCCCGCCTACCGCAATGTCGAAGCGCTCTACGATGTGCTGCTCCGCGTGGCCCAGGTCGCGAACCTTGCCGCTCCCAACCAGCAAAGTGCAGCGATCGACCACGCAAGGGCGCGTCTTGAAGATGCCCGGCGCGCCCTGGGCGATCATTTAAACTCTGCTGCGCTTACGCAGGACCAGCAGGTGCACCGTTTGCAGGCGGCGCTACGTGCTGTGCCGCCACCTGCGGCACCGGTCGTGTGCCCGACTCCCGCTCCGGTGAAGAAACGCAAGCGGGTGAGGAGAGTGGTAAAGAAAGCTGCTCCGGCTCCGGCTAGTTCGCCGGCCGCTGCTCCTTCTCACTGACGGTGGTTGTTCGTCCTGTTTTTCCAGGGATCACAGACGAAACATTCCGCAAATAATGATCCGGGGTTTTACTCAGTGGAATGGCGTGCACATAGTGCTCTTCGATCTGACTGAGGGGGATATTGTGCACGGTCATATCTGCCTTTGTCGCTGTTGGAAGTTTCAATCCGCCGCTCAACTTGGCATCGGTGAGAGTGGTACGCGGAACTTTTTGCTGAGCTGTCATGGTGACGCTCATTGCAAGCAGAAACATCCACAAAGCGGGGTAAAACCCATCCACGCCGAGAACAATCTGCTTTAGGATTTTTTGTTCCATTAGGATGCAGGTCTCCGTCCGCTTTGGGATCTTCTGAGCCCGGCATGATTCCTCATATTGGACGCAGCCACATTGGTTAGCGCAACCTCAGGGCGAGGGCTTTTTCATTGCTGTTTCGGTCGAAAGCGGTTTGCCGAAGTGTCGTCTGCCGTCTGTCCTCGCGCCGTCAGCTGGAAGGACGGCAGCGCAAGCGTGGCGAGTAGAAGCAATCCTGAGAGTAATTTCATGGCGATCCTCTGAAGATTTTGACAGAATCGAGCGAGATCTCGGGGTGTATTCGTTTACACAGCATCGTCTCCTCTTCTGGCTATGGCCTTCGAGGCCGCTGTCGGGCGCACAGACCGCTCTTGACGGACAGCCTATAATGTCCTATGGTCAGCACCCATTCAGCCTCCCCGGAGGCTGACCCGCAATCGCGGTTACAGAACGAACCGAAGAACCTACCAGAGACACCGGCTATTGACACAGGAATGGAGCTTGAAACGGCCCCTCCTGATGTAGAATCGGCGGCTACTCCGGAGGCAGATTTGCGCGCTGGGCAGGGAACCTCGACATCTTCTGAACTCAATGAGCCTTCGGCCTCGCATCTGGCGGGGGTTTCAACCGGGGAGATTGAGACCGTCGACGCAAAGTTCCAAAAGTTGCTGGAGACGGTGCATCAGAACCGCCCGGCAGATGACCTCGACATTATCCGCAGAGCCTGGGCGTTCTCCATGCAGCAACACGAGGGCCAGAAGCGGGCTTCGGGTGAGCCTTACATCATCCATCCGCTCGAAGTCGGGCAGGTGCTCGCAGAACTCAAGATGGATTCGACCGCGATTGCAGCCGGTCTGCTGCACGATGCGGTCGAAGACACCGATGTTACTTCCATTGAGCTGGGCAAGCGCTTTGGCGACCAGGTAGCGCACATCGTCGAGGGCGTTACCAAGCTCGACAAGATCAAGTTCGCCAACCGCGAAGATCACCAGGCAGAAAACATCCGCAAGATGCTGCTGGCGATGGTGACGGACGTTCGCGTGGTCATTATTAAACTGGCCGACCGCCTCCACAACATGCGGACCCTGGAGCATCTGAAGCCGGAGAAGCAACAGAAGATCGCGCGCGAGACGCTGGATATCTACGCTCCGCTGGCACACCGGTTGGGCATGGGTAAACTGCGCGGCGAACTGGAAGACCTGGCCTTCCGCTACACCGATCCTTTTGCCTATGAGCAGGTCTCGACCGAGGTGGATGCGCTGCGTGGGGCGGGCGAAGAGTTTCTGCACAAGATCGTGACCGAGATGGAAGAGAAGCTGCGCGAGCACCATCTCCAGGGACGTGTGGAGTGGCGCATCAAGCGGCTCTACTCCATTCAGCAGAAGCTGGAGTCGCAGAAGATTCCCGTGGATCAGGTCTATGACCTGCTCGCGGTGCGCGTCATCTGCCAGACCGTGCAGGACTGCTATGCGGTGCTGGGCTTGCTGCACAGCATCTGGCGTCCGGTGCCGGGTCGTATCAAGGACTTTATCGCGATGCCGCGGCCCAATCTCTATCAATCGCTGCATACGACGCTGATTGCTCCGGGTGGTCACCAGTTCGAGGTTCAGATTCGCACCGAGGACATGCATCGCGTCGCGGAAGAGGGAATCGCCGCGCACTGGAAGTACAAGGCTTCTGACAACGTCACGTCGAAGGACGAGCAGCGGCTCGCGTGGATGCGCCAGCTGATGGAGTGGCAGCGCGAGATGCCCGATCCTAACGAGTTCATGTCGACGCTGAAGATCGACCTGTATCCGGAGGAGGTCTACACCTTCACCCCAAAGGGCAAGGTCGTCGTATTGCCGAAGGATGCCAGTCCGGTGGACTTCGCTTATACGATCCACACGGAGGTGGGCAACACCACGGTGGGCGCGAAGGTAAATGGCCGCATCGTTCCGCTGCGGACGCGGCTACGCAATGGCGATATCGTCGAGATTTCAACGCAGGCCGGGCACGCTCCCAGCCGCGACTGGCTCAGCTTTACCAAGAGCTCGCGGGCGCGCAACAAGATCAAGCACTGGCTGAACGAGCAGCAGCGGGTACGCGCCATCGAGATCGGCAAAAAACTGCTGGAGCGTGAGGCGCGTAAATACAAGCTCTCGCTGGGCAAGTTTAGCGAGGCAGACTTCGACAAGGTAGCCGGTGAGTACGGTCTGGGCACGCAGGCGGAGTTGCTCGCTGGTGTGGGCTTCGGGAAGTTTTCTGCGCGGCAGGTGCTGAACAAGCTGGAGCCGGGATCGACGATGGCGGCGGAGCCGGTGCCGCATGACGGCGTCGTCGGGAATGTCGGCAATGCCATTGGGCAGATGTCCGATGCCGTGAAGAAGGTGTTTTTCGGCAAAGGATCGGACTCACTCCAGGTAGAAGGGCAGGATGATCTCCTCGTCTATCGCGCCCGCTGTTGTAACCCGATTCGTGGTGAAGAGATTATTGGCTACGTCACCCGGGGTAAAGGCGTGGCGGTTCATGCCAGAAGCTGTCCGAACGTGCAGAACCTGTTGTACGAGTCGGACCGACGGATTCAAGTAGAGTGGGCGCCTTCGCCGACTGAACCCGGAACAACCAAGGCGCAGACGTATCCGGTGAAGCTGACCGTTCTCTGCGATGACCGTCCCGGCTTGTTGAAAGAATTTACGGCGATCATCGCCGACGATGGAACGAATATCCGTAGTGTGGACACGAAGGCCACGCCCGAGGGAACCATGGTGGTGGACTTCGTGGTGGAGACGGTGGATGTTCGCCACCTGAACAAGCTGGTGCAGAACCTGCGCAAAGTCCCCGGCGTCCGCGATGTGCATCGAGTGCAGAAGGTTTAGCTCCGGCGGGGACCGTTTATTTAGCGCTCGTCTTCATGCAGATGGTCTCCATGCCGCTCGCGCTGCTCCCGCTTTTTGACTCCCTTGTCGACGCGGACTTTATTTGCGATGGCTCCCCCGCCTGCTCCAACCGCTCCGCCGATCAGCGCGCCCTTGCCTCCGCCCAGCAATGCGCCGGCAACCGCGCCCCCGGCAGCGGAGCCGCCAACAATCTTTGCCCCGGTATGGTGACGATGATCATGAGCGGTCTGTGAGCGCTTGGCGCGTTCGTGACGTTGCGCCTCTGTCTCTTGCGAAAAACCTGAAACAGGTAAAGCAAAGATGCCGATCAGTGCGAGTGGAAGTATCGTCTTTTTCAGTCTCATCCGGTCTCCTGTTCTTGTGGGTTGGATGCCGAATTGGCCTCATTCGCTGGGGTGAAGAAAAAGCAGCACTTGCGGAGCGTGCGGAGAAAAGGTATCTTGAAAAGCAAGATGACGACCTTTTCCAGCCGATTTTGGTTTACCTTCCGCTACTGGCACCCGGTAGCGGCATCGGCGGAGTAGGCTCATCTGACAGATTTGTAGAGTTCAGTTGATTCGATATCCACACGAGCCGCGACCCTAAGAGTCGTGGCTTTTTTGCGTAGCAGGGAGAGAAACCGATGAGTGCAGCATCCATGACAAATGTGCCGAAGGCAGTCGCGGGGCGGTTTGGAATCTACGGCGGGCGCTATGTGCCGGAGACGCTGATGGCCGCGCTTGAAGAATTGGAGACGGCCTACAATCTGGCAAAAGACGACCCGGCATTTCAGGCTGAGCTAAGCGATCTGCTGCACAACTACTGTGGCCGGCCTACCCCGCTGTACTTCGCCAAGCGGCTCTCCGAGCAGCTCGGCGGAGCAAAGATTTATCTGAAGCGCGAAGACCTGCTGCACACCGGCGCGCACAAGATCAACAACGCGCTCGGGCAGGGGTTGCTGGCACGGCGTATGGGCAAGCAGCGCATCATCGCCGAAACCGGCGCAGGGCAGCATGGTGTTGCCACGGCCACGGTCTGCGCTCTCTTCGGCCTCGAATGCGTCATCTACATGGGCGAAGAAGACATGCGGCGGCAGGAGCTGAACGTCTACCGCATGCGCCTGCTCGGGGCTGAAGTGCGAGGCGTCTCCGCTGGCTCCGCCACGCTCAAGGACGCGATCTCAGAGGCGATGCGCGATTGGGTCACCAATGTCCGCACAACGTATTACATCCTTGGAAGCGCGCTGGGAGCGCATCCCTATCCGACCATGGTGAGGGACTTTCATCGCGTCATCAGCCTTGAGGCCAAGGCGCAAATTCTGGAGCAGGAGGGCAAGCTGCCCACGGCGATCGTTGCCTGTGTAGGTGGTGGGTCGAATGCGATTGGTGCCTTCTATGAATTTATTCCCGATGCCAATGTGCAATTGATCGGCGTTGAGGCTGGCGGCCGCGGCCCGGCGCTCGGCCAACATGCGGCGCGCTTCCAGAAGGCAGGCGGCGGTGTCCCCGGTGTCTTGCAGGGAACGTACAGCTACGTCCTGCAGGACGATGCCGGGCAGATCTCGCTGACGCACAGCGTAAGCGCTGGTCTGGATTACGCCAGCGTCGGCCCGGAACACGCCATGCTGCACGATTCCGGTCGCGCGAGCTACGTCTCCTGCTCGGACGATGCTGCGCTGAAGGCGACGGTATCACTGGCACGGACGGAAGGAATTCTTCCCGCGCTTGAGAGCGCTCATGCCGTCGCCGAGGCGATCCGACTGGCTCCAACGATGGCAAAGACGGATGTACTGATGGTGAACCTCTCCGGTCGAGGCGATAAAGACATGGGGATTCTAGCTAAGGAATTGGATTTGAAGGGAGCAGGCCCGAATGTCGATCGAGTTTAAGAGGAAGCCGGGAATCGTCGCTTATCTGACTGCGGGCGATCCTGATCTGGCAACGACGCGCGATATCGCCCTGGCAGCAATTGATAACGGCGCAGACGTCATCGAGCTGGGCGTCCCGTTCAGCGACCCGTTGGCCGATGGCCCGGTGATCCAGCGCGCCAGCGAACGGGCCGTTGCTCGTGGAACCACGCTGACCAACGTTCTGGGATTGGCGAAAGAGCTGCGTGCAGCACGCCCCGCAGCGGGGCTGGTGTTGTTCTCGTATCTCAATCCGGTTGTGCGGATGGGGATGAAAGAGTTTTGCGCGAAGGCTGCCGAGGCGGGCGCGGACGGCGTTCTGCTGACCGACATGATTGTGGAAGAGGCTGGCGAATATCTGGAAGCGATGCACGGGCATCAGCTTGCCCCGATCTTTCTGGCTGCGCCCACCAGCCCTGACGCGCGGCTGAAGGCAATCGCCGGTGCATCGCAAGGCTTTGTCTATGCCATCTCGCGGGTCGGAATTACCGGGACGCAGCAGAAGGTTGCAGGAGATGCTTCCGAACTGGTTGCAAGGTTGCGGCAGTTTACAAAACTGCCAATCGCCGTGGGCTTTGGCATCTCAAACGCCGAGCATGTCAAGGCCGTCAGCGAGTTTGCCGATGCCGCCATCATCGGCAGCGCACTCGTAGCCCTGATTGAAAAAAGCACCCCATCCGAGGCTCCGGCTGCGGTCGGGCGGTTTATTGCGGGGTTGCGCTTATGAGCCTCAGGAATGCAGATCGCTCGATCCGTAGAAATACCCCCGTTTATCATTGTGTGTACAACAATTTTCCGCAGCGAATGACGCCAAAAGAATCAAACTCTGGACACATGTCGCTGCCGCGTGAGGCTGATGCATGGATATCTCCGACTGGCGAAAAAAGATCGACGAACTGGATGAACAGATTGTTCGTCTTATCAGCCAGCGCGCCGAAGCTGCCAAGGCTATCGGCGAGCTTAAGAAGACGGCAGCCCTCCCGGTCTATGAGCCGAAACGCGAGCAGAACGTCTTCGACCATGTTCGCGCAGCGAATCCAGGTCCATTGGCGGACGCCGAGATACAGCATGTCTACGAGCGCATTATCGACGTGATGCGCACCCTGCAGCGGCGAGACCAGTAAGGGCCGGATTGATGTCGAATTCAGAACAAATTTAGTCATCTAAAGAGAGCGAAGCGAAGACCATGATCGTAGCGATGCAGGACCATGCAACTGAGGAACATGTCCAACGTGTGATCGAGCGGATGGTGGAGCTCGGCTTCAATGTTCACCGCACCACAGGCGCCGTGCAGACGATTCTGGCCGGCGTAGGAACGCCCGAGCACTTCGAGGTTGCCGAGTTTAAGGTGCTGCCCGGTGTCCACGATGCGTATCGCATCTCTTCGCCCTACAAGCTGGCGGGCCGCAGCTTCCGTCCCGAAGGCACGAAGATCAAGTTTCCCAATGGCGTTGTGGTCGGCGGCGAAGAGGTCATCATTATGTCCGGCCCCTGTTCGGTCGAATCGCGCGAACAGATTCTGCTGAGCGCGAAGCAGGTTGCCGCGGCCGGCGCGAAGTTCCTGCGCGGCGGCGCCTACAAGCCCCGCAGCTCTCCGTACAGCTTCCAGGGCATGGGGGTCGAGGGGCTGAAGCTGCTGCGCGAGGTCGCCGATGAGACCGGCCTTCTGGTTATCACCGAGGTCATGGAGATCTCGCAGATTGAAGTCATGCTGCCCTACATCGACTGCTTCCAGGTCGGCGCGCGCAACATGCAGAACTTCAACCTGCTGCGCGAGCTTGGCCACGTCCGCAAGCCGGTGCTGTTGAAGCGCGGAATCGCTGCGACCATCGAAGAAGTTCTGCTCAGTGCCGAGTACATTCTCTCCGGCGGCAACTACGATCTGATTCTGTGCGAGCGCGGCATCCGCACCTACGAGACCTACACCCGCAACACCATGGATATCTCGGCGATTCCCGTGCTCAAGAAGCTGACCCACCTGCCGGTCTTCGGCGACCCGTCGCACGGCGTCGGCATCCGTGACCTGGTGCCCCCCATGGCGTTGGCCAGCGTCGCTGCCGGAGCCGACGGCCTGCTGATGGAGATGCACCCCAACCCGGACAAGGCCATGAGCGACGGCGCACAGAGCCTCTACCCCGAGCAGTTGGAGAAGCTGGTGGCGCAGTTGCGTCAGCTTGCACCGATCGTCGGGCGTAAGATCGCCTAGCCATGGCTATTGAAACGATGAAGCGTGTTCTCATCATCGGCACGGGCTTGATCGGTGCATCCACCGGTCTGGCCCTGCGTGCCGCGGGGTTTGCCGGACGCATCGACGGATGGGACCAGAGTTCGCTGGAGCGGATGGCAGCAATGCAGATGGGGGCTATCGATGCCGCTGCCGCCAGCGTCGAGGCCACGCTTGAACTCGCGCGCACGGCGGATGTGATTGTGCTCGCCGTGCCGGTGTTGGCGATCAAAGACTGGATGCAGAAGCTCGCTTCCGTGACCCGTTCCGGCCAACTGATTACGGACGTCGGTAGCACCAAGCTGGAGATCACCGAGCTTGGGAAGACGCTGTTTGCTGCCCCTGAAACAGCGGATTTTCTGCCGGGGCATCCTATGGCCGGCAAAGAATCCGGCGGTGCCATGCTGGCCGAAGCTGGTCTCTTCAATAACGCCATGTGGCTGTTTACGCCGGGCACGCCTGAGCCATCGGCGACAGAAAAAGAGTGGCGCGATTGGGTTGGTTTCCTTGGCGCGCGAACCCTCGACATGGACGCCGCCCGCCACGACGAGCTATGCGCCTGGGTCAGCCATCTGCCGCAAATGCTGTCGACCGCGCTGGCCGCTCTTCTCGAAGACAAGTTCGGCGATGCTCCAGAGATTGGCGCGATTGGAGCGCGGGCCCTGCGCGAGACCACGCGCCTCGGAGCAAGCCCCTACAGCATGTGGCGCGACGTCGCCATGACCAACACCGGACCCATCGCCGACACGCTGTTTGCGCTGGAGCAGCGGCTGGCGCATGTCCGCGAGAACCTCCGCACTCCGGAGCTGCGCGACGAGTTCGCCCTGGCCAACAAGTTCCGCCAGCGCAGGTAGAGCGGTTCTCCTGTCGGGGTCCATGGAAGCGGAAATCTGAACGTCGTTTTTTTTAAAGAAAAACGGCACTTCGATCCGTTACCCAGTGCTCAGTAGCAGGAGAGCGGCTCTAAGGCCTCAAAAACTGGGCTGACGCGTTGCCGTTCGGGTAACATCGGTACAGAGTGAGCAAAGCCATCAACAATCTCAGCATCAGCCTTGCCGACGTGCAGGCAGCCCGCGAGCGGCTGCGTGGATCCATCTACTATTCGCCGTGCCCGCACTCGCAGATGCTCTCCGCGCTGACTGGCCAGCAGATCTATCTCAAGCTTGAAAACCTGCAGATGACCGGCGCATTCAAGGAGCGCGGCGCGCTCAACCGCATCGCCATGCTGACGCCGGAACAGGCTGCTCGCGGCGTCGTTGCCGCAAGCGCGGGCAACCACGCGCAGGGTGTCGCCTACCACGCCACCAAGCGGGGAATCCGCAGCGTCATCGTCATGCCGCTGGCAACGCCGCTGGTCAAAGTGACCGCGACACGCAATTTCGGCGCGCACATCGTGCTGCACGGCGCCAACTACGACGAGGCATACGAAGAGGCGACGCGCATCTGCACGGCAGAGGGAATGACCTTCATCCACCCCTTTGACGATCCCCTCGTGATGGCCGGTCAGGGAACGATCGGCCTCGAGCTGCTGGAGCAGGTGCCCGAGCTGCAAGCCGTGGTCGTTCCCATCGGCGGCGGTGGCCTGATCGGCGGAATCGCCTGCGCCATCAAGGAGTCGCGTCCCGACATTCGCGTGATCGGCGTGCAGACCTCGCGTCTACCTTCCATGGCCGAAGCCGTCCGCCAGCATCATCCAGTCACGCTCGATTCGGCAACCACTATCGCCGACGGCATCGCGGTGCGCCGTGCCGGAGAGGTGACTTTCCCTGTCATTGAAAAGTATGTCGACGAGATCGTTACTGTCGATGAGGACGAGATCGCATCCGCAATTCTTGTACTTTTGGAGCGCGAAAAGACGCTGGCCGAAGGCGCAGGAGCAACCGCACTGGCCGCATTGATCCAGAAAAAAACGACGCTTCAGTCCGAGCACACCGCCGTGATCGTCAGCGCAGGCAACATCGACGTAACGCTGCTCTCGCGCATCATCGAGCGCGGTCTCGTGCAGGATGGCCGCCTCATCCGGCTGCGGATCCATCTACTCGACAAGCCCGGAGCGCTGGCCGAGCTGACACGCCTGATCGCCGATCACCGCGCCAACATTGTAGATACGCTGCACAACCGCGCCTACTATGGTGTCAACCTCGGCGATACGGTGATTGACATCACCATGGAGACCCGAGGCCGCGAACAGGTAGAAGAGTTGCTCGCAGCCCTGACAGCCGAGGGCTACAAACACAGCCGCGTAATCTAGTTTTTTGAGCTAATCGCGGCTGAAACTAGTCTGCTGTTTCTCCATCTGACGTTCGACCGCCAGCACAATCAGGCGGTCGATCAGCTTCTTATACGACAGCCCACTCGCCTCCCACAGCTTGGGATACATGCTGATGCTGGTGAACCCCGGCATGGTATTGATCTCATTCAAATAGATACGGGCCTTCTTGCCTTTGCGCGCAGGCTCCATCAGAAAATCGACGCGGGCCAATCCAGCGCAGTCGCAGGCTCGGAAGGCCGCAACCGCCATCGTGCGAATCTCTTTGACCTCAGCAGCCGTCAGCCTGGCAGGAATAATCGGCACGCTGGGGTCTTCGGGCGAGTCGGCATACTTCGACTCATAGTCGTAGAACTCTTTATTCGGAACAATCTCGCCGACGACAGAAGCCTCGGGCGACTCATTGCCGAGCACGGCGACCTCCAGTTCGCGCGGCTTTACGCCGGGGCCGCCCACTCCCTCCTCGATGACGAGCTTGCGGTCGAAGCCCGCAGCGAGATCCATCGCCGTCGCAAGCTCCGAGCGATCATGCACCTTCGAGATGCCGACGCTCGACCCGAGGTTCGCGGGCTTTACGAAAAGAGGATATTGCAGAGCCTTCTCGATCTGGCGCGTGCAACGTTTAGGGTCAGCCTTCCATTCGCTGCGAGACAGCGCGAGATACGGTGTCTGCGGCAACCCGGCAGCAGCAAACAGCTTCTTCATCACATCCTTGTCCATGCCCGCGGCAGAGCCAAGAACGCCAGAGCCGACATAAGCAATGTCGGCCAACTCGAACAGTCCTTGAATCGTGCCGTCCTCGCCAAATGTGCCATGCAGCACCGGAAAAGCAACATCGACGGTCTTCGTAAGATTACCGCTCTGATGAACAAGGTCCGCACCCGCGCTGAGCTGCAGCGGCTGTTTCGATTCGCCGCCTGTCAGCAAAGCCTGCGCCTCGCCCGCGCTAAGCCATTGCCCATGTTTCGTAATCCCGATGGGCAGCACATCATACTTCTTCTTGTCGATGGCCTTGAGGATCGAAGCCGCGGAGAGGAGGGAGATTTCGTGCTCGCCGGAGCGGCCGCCAAAGAGAATGCCAATGCGTTGTTTTTTCTTCATGTCGTCTTTCAATTTTCCTACTCTAGTCTGCGACAGAATACCCGCACCGTGCCACGGTTCATCCATCTTTGAACCACGGCTGCTACGGGTATTCTTCCTATCTGCGTAACAACGTCAGAGACAGAACAGGCCCAGCAGCAACGCCGGACCTGTTCTGGTGACAAAATATTTTTCCTGTTATGCCGAAGCCGTGCTCTTGCCCGCCAACTGGCGCAGAACATACTGCAGGATGCCACCATTCTGGTAATAAAGAATCTCCTGTGGCGTATCGATGCGCACCGTGACGGCGAACTCAATAGTCTTGCCGAGGTCCGACTCCGCGAAGACGGTGATCTCCTTGCCATCGGCAAATTTCCCATCGAGCATGGCCTTCAGCTGTCCGGGGCCATCGCCGATGCCATAGACCTCTTCGCCCGTAAGGTGCAGCGATTCGGCGTTCTGTCCCGGCAGGAACTGCAAGGGAAGAATCCCCATGCCTACCAGGTTCGAGCGGTGAATGCGCTCATAGCTCTCCGCAATCACAAAGCGCACGCCCAATAGCAGCGGCCCCTTGGCAGCCCAGTCACGCGACGAGCCCGAGCCATACTCCTTGCCCGCGATGATGGCCAGTGGCGTTCCACGCTCGGCATACTTCACCGAGGCATCATAGATCGACATCGGCACATCTTCCGGCAGCAAGCGCGTCACGCCGCCCTCGGTTCCGGGGGCGAGCTTGTTGCGCAGCCGCACATTGGCAAACGTGCCGCGCACCATCACCTCATGGTTGCCGCGCCGCGAGCCGTAGCTGTTGAAGTCCGCAGGCTTGACCCCATGGTCGGTCAGATACTTTCCAGCCGGGCCGTCCTTCTTGATCGAACCTGCGGGAGAGATATGGTCAGTCGTCACGCTGTCGCCCAGCACGGCCAGTACGCGCGCCCCATGAATGTCCTTCACCGGCTCGGGCTGCGCGCCCATGCCGTCGAAGTAAGGAGCCTTGCGGATGTAGGTCGAGTCCGCCTCCCATCCATAGGTGTTGCCCTCGGGAAACTTGAGGTGCTGCCAGTTCTGGTCGCCGTCGCTGACGGTGCCGTACTCGTGCCGGAACATCTCCGAATCGATGGACGAGGCAACCGTCGACGCGACCTCTTCCTGCGTCGGCCAGATGTCGCGCAGGTACACCGGTTGGCCGTCCTTGCCCTTGCCCAGCGGCTCGGTGTCGAAGTTGTGCTTGATGTGCCCGGCCAGCGCATACGCCACCACCAGCGGAGGGCTCATCAGGTAGTTCGCGCGAACCTCAGGTGAGATGCGCCCCTCGAAGTTGCGGTTCCCCGACAGCACCGACACGGCCACGAGCCCATGATCTTCAATAGCCTTCGATACGTCTGTAGGCAGCGGTCCCGAGTTGCCGATGCAGGTCGTGCAGCCATAGCCGACGGTCTGGAAACGCAGCGCATCGAGATAAGGAGCCAGCCCGGACTTGTTGAAATAGTCCGTCACCACACGCGATCCCGGAGCAAGCGAGGTCTTCACCCACGGCGGCGTCGACAGCCCCTTCTCCACGGCTTTCTTCGCCAGCAGCCCGGCGGCGATCATCACATAAGGATTCGACGTGTTCGTGCATGACGTAATCGCTGCAATCACAATCGAGCCATGGTCGAGATACTTCTCCGGGTCGATGCCGAAGCGGTTCTGGATGGAGACCGAAGGCGCGTCGACCACTGCTGTCGCTCCGCCCTGCGCCACCGAAACCGTGGCTGCTGCAACGACAGGAGCGGGAGCACCGTTCGCGCTGTTCACATCACCGCCAGCGCTTGGGTGGCCGCCCTCGCCCTCCCAGCGAACCAGTTGCCGCACGCCATTGGCGCTCCCGTTTGGCCCCAGCAGCGAGGGAAGCTGCTGCAGGAACGACGCTCCCACCTCGGGCAGCGGCACGCGGTCCTGCGGACGCTTCGGCCCAGCCACGCTTGGCCGCACCGTGCCCAGGTCGAGCGAAGTCGTTACCGAGTAGGTGGCCTCGGGCGCATCCGGCGTGTGGAACAGGCCCTGCTCGCGGTAGTAAGCCTCCACCAGCGCAATCTGCTCCTCGGTACGGCCAGTCAGCCGCAGATACTTCAGCGTCTCCGCATCCACCGGAAAGATTCCGCAGGTCGCACCGTACTCGGGAGCCATGTTCGCAATCGTTGCCCGGTCGGCCAGCGGCAGTGCGGAGACTCCCGAACCGTAGAACTCGACGAACTTGCCGACGACACCCAGCTTGCGAAGCTGCTCGGTCACGGTCAGCACCAGGTCGGTTGCCGTCGTTCCTTCCTTCAGCTTGCCCGTCAGTTTGAAGCCCACCACCTGCGGCACCAGCATCGACACCGGCTGGCCCAGCATGGCCGCCTCGGCTTCGATGCCGCCGACGCCCCAGCCCAGCACGCCAAGACCATTAATCATCGTCGTATGCGAGTCGGTGCCGACCAGCGTGTCGGGATAAGCGGCGACGTTTCCATCGGCGTCGGGCTGGGTCGTGAACACCACGCGAGCGAGATACTCCAGATTGACCTGATGGCAGATCCCCATGCCCGGCGGCACAGCCGAGAAGTTGCGGAAGGCCGTCTGCCCCCACTTCAGAAACGCATAGCGTTCGCGATTGCGCTGAAACTCCATCGCGGCATTGAGGTCGTAGGCGCGCACGGTGCCGAACTCGTCCACCTGTACCGAGTGGTCGATGACCAGCTCCGCAGGCTGCAGAGGATTGATCTTCTCCGGATCGCCGCCCAGCGTGCGCATGGCATCGCGCATCGCCGCAAGGTCAACGATGGCAGGAACGCCGGTAAAGTCCTGCATCAGCACGCGGGCTGGCATGTAGGCAATCTCACGCGAAGGCTCGGCGTTTGCGTCCCAGTTGGCGAGGAACTTGATGTCGTCGGCGGTGACGGTGCGGCCGTCCTCGTGGCGCAGCAGATTTTCGAGCAGGATGCGCAGCGAAAAGGGAAGCCGCGTCAGCTTGACGCCAGCATCCTCCAGCGCCCGCAGGCGAAAGATGCGGTAGCTGGCGGAGCCGGAGCGAAGTGTTGACTGGCTTTTGAAAGAATCAGGATGGGATTGGGTCGGCATGGTCTCTTCTCCAGAGCAGCGCTTCTTATCGTCTTTATTAAGGAGCGCGAAGTAAGGGCCGCAGGCGCGAAGGTCAGCGCGAACGGCAACGGTGGAAGCCTATCAAAATATCTGCAGAATTTCTGCGAAAAGGGTAGCTAGCAGCGCCCGCGGTCAGGACGACCGTGGCGAAAGCGCTTCGTGCATGGAAGACAGCCAGCCATCGACTCCATTTTACTTCGATTCGCTCCAAGGGAGGTAGCGCGCACTCCGGGACGCAGTTTAATCCTTCCGGCCTGCCCCAACTGTGCAATCATTTCCAGTGCCAGCCGGAATGCTCTGGCCAGGTTTTGATTCTCAGGAGAAAGAAATGAACCGTTTACTCGCCGCCGCCCTGCTGATGGCAACTCCCCTTGCCTTCGCCCAGAAAAAGTCCAGTGACCTCAAGGTCTACTTTGCCGACGTCGAAGGCGGTCAGGCAACACTCTTTGTGCCGTCCAGCGGCGAAAACCTGATGGTCGACGCAGGCTGGCCCGGTGCCGCCAACGCGGACAAGCTTGTCGCCCTCGCTAAGATCGCCGGTGTCAGCAAGATCGATAACTTCGTCATCACGCATTACCACATCGACCACGTCGGCGGCGTTCCCGAGCTCGCTGCAAAGATTCCCGTAGGCCGCTTCATCGATCACGGTATCAACCGCGAGACCGACGACAAGGTCACCGAGACCAGCTATCAGAACTATCAAAAGATGCTGGCCAACGGCCACTACGCCCATCTCACGGCCAAGCCGGGCGAGATTCTTCCCCTCACTGGCATACACGTCGAAGTCGTCAGCGCCGACGGCAACGTGATCGAAAAACCGCTGGCCGGGGCAGGGGCCACGAATTCGGCCTGCGCCGCCAGCATCGAGAAGCCCGCTGAGAACACCGAGAACGACCGCTCCGTCGGCATGATGATTACCTTCGGCAAGCTGCGCATCGCCGATCTCGGCGACCTTACCTGGAACAAGGAGCGCATGCTGATGTGCCCGGTCAACAAGCTGGGCAAGGTGGACGTGTACATCGTCTCGCACCACGGCTTCGACCGCAGCTCCAGTCCGGCGCTGCTCAACGGCATCGCTCCACGCGTCGCCATCATGGACAACGGAGCGACCAAGGGAGCCGAGGCCGGGGCATGGGACATCGTTGACCACTCGCCCCGCCTGAAAGACCTGTGGCAGCTTCATACCGCCATCCACACCGACGCCGCCCACAACAGCAACGACTCCCGCATCGCCAATCTTGCCGGTACCGATGCGTTCCACTACCTCGTGCTTACCGTACATCCCAGCGGAACCTTTGCCGTCACCAACTCGCGCACCAACCAGACGGTAGAGTATCCAGCGCATTGATGCGCGGAGAACCGATGCAGATTGGCGCAATCGGGATGCCTCCGCTTGCGCCAATTTTTGTGGCTTAAAATCGCATCATACACACCTAGTCTGGGTTAAGCCCGTAGCAGTAAGAAGGGGATTGTGAGCGATGTCTACACTTATCAACGAAAAATCAGGTCGCCGCCGCTGGCTGGGACTCGTAGTGGGTATCGCAATGGTTGCGGGTATGGCAGGCTTTTCGGGATGCCACAGGCAGGCCGTCGCAGGACAGACAGCGAATGGCTCTGGCGCTGATCCTGCCGATGCCAATATGGCCCCTGTCGATGGAAATGAGGCTCAGGCCGCGACACAACCTCCGGCTCAGGGCCAGCCCATTCAGAATGAGAGCCAGCAGCAGGCCGTTCAGTATCAGCAGAATGGTTCCGCGCAGCCCACAGCTCAGCAGCAGAACCAGTCCTACGCCAACGATCAGAATGCCAACGATCAGAATGCCGACAATCAGGACTACGCCGACCAGAACGATCAAAACTACGACGATCAGGTCGATGCCGGGCAGCAGGCCGTAGAAGAGGCCGATCAGCCCCCACCGCCGCTGCCCACCTATGAGCAGCCCGAAGCCCCCGGCCCCAACTATATCTGGACCCCCGGCTATTGGAACTATGCTCCGGTAGGCTACTACTGGGTTCCTGGCGCGTGGGTGATGGCGCCCTATTATGGTGCGCTCTGGACCCCCGGCTATTGGGGTTTCTATGGCAACCGCTATCGCTTCTACCGCGGCTACTGGGGCCTTCACATAGGCTTCTACGGCGGTGTTCCCTATGGCTTCGGATACACGGGCTATGGCTATCATGGCGGTTATTGGAACGGCAACAACTTCTACTACAACCGCGCAGTGAATCGGATCAATGTGACCCGGATCACCAACGTCTACAACCGCACCGTCGTCGTCAACAACTACAACAACACACGGATCTCCTATAACGGCGGAAGAGGCGGCATCCAGATGCGGCCGAGGCCCGCGGAGATAGCCGCCATGCGCGGCCCGAAGACGCGGCCTATGACCGCTCAAATCCAGAACCAGCGCCAAGCAGCACAGAACCGCCAGCAGTTTTATAGTCAGAACCATGGCCGTCCTGCTGCCGCTGCTGTCGCTCGTCCGTTGGTCGCCGATCGGGGCATTCAGCGCCCGGTAGCCCGTCCTGTTCAACCGCAGCGCCCCGGTCAGCCGAATCAAGTCCGCCCCGGACAACCGAATCAGGTTCGCCCCGGCCAGCCTAATCAGAACACGCCTCAGAACCGGGGACAGTTCCAGAATCGTCCCAATAACCAGCAGGCAAGGCCAAATCAGCCCGAAGCCAGGCCGACGCAGCCTCAACAGGCGCGCCCGAACGTTCAACCTCAGCAGCGACAAGAGCAGCAGTTGCAGAACCAGCAACGACAGCAGTTGCAGAACCAACAACGACAGCAGCAACAGCAGGTTCAACAACAACAGCGACAAGTCCAACAGCAACGACGGCAGGTTCCACAACAGCAACAACAAAGAGTGCAACAACAACAGCAGCAACAGAGAGTGCAACAACAACAGCAGCAACAACGCATAGTCCAGCAGCAGCAACAGCAGCGAGTGCAGCAACAGCAGAGGCAGATTCAGCAGCAACGGCCAGCTGTTCAAGCCCGCCCTGCGCAACAAGCCCGGCCAGCCCAACAGGCTAGGCCAGCGCAGCAGGCCCGACCTCAGCCGCAGAACCGTGGTGGCGGAGGCGAGAACCGCGACGGGCGCTAATTACCGTCCAAAGCAAAGCCCCCGTCCATCTCATGCAATGGAAGGGGGCTTTTTTGGGCAGCGTGATTTTAGAGTGTCTTGTCGTCCGCGCTGTCCATCTGCGTGTCCTTTGCGGCTCGGCTCAACAGGATGCGCAGATCGGTGACCTTGTTGAGATGGAACGCCGGTGGATTGGTCGGCGCGGTGACGGCGATGAAGTCCGCACGATTGACGTCCAGCAGCGAGAAGGACGGGCGCGGATCGGCCTTCATCGGAGCTACCTCGACGTGGCTCAGCTCCAGATTGTTGACGTGGCGGAAGAAGAATCCCTGCGCAGGCATAGGCCCGAACATTCCTGGGTCAGGATACTTCTCGACCTCTTCCGGCGGAACGATGTTGACCTGATTCGCATAATCTCCGCCCTGATGCTGGATGTAGATGTTCGAGAGCTTGATGTCCTTGATGGCGTAGCCGGGAATGCCGCTGATGATGGAGCACACCTTGGAGTTGTTGTTGTAGCTCACAAAGTTGTCGACCAGGATGCGCTGCAGTGTGCCGACAACCGTGCTCTGATTGCCCGTTCCTCTGGGGCCGCGCAGGCGAGCGCCAAGACGGAAGAAGATCGGCGACTCGTAGACGTCGCGCTGCGTAATGTTGGTGATGGTGATGTCTTCGCAGAGAGCGCCATCCTCGGACTCGAGCGCAAGGCCATGGCAGCCCTCGAAGACGCAGTTGGAGATGGTGATGTTCTTGAAGCCGCCGTTCGATTCGGTGCCGCACTTGATGCGTCCGGTGCGGTAGACGTGGGCGTCGTCGGCAAACTTCTTCCAGGTGCCGTCGAGCACGCTGCCCAGCTCGTAGGTGCCGGTGACGAAGCAGTTGGTGATGGTGACGTTTTCGGTCGCCCGGTTATAGCCCAGCGCGAAGCTCGACTTGGGACAGATGCCGTCGTCCCACGGCGAGTTTACTGTGCAGTTGGAGACGCGGACGTTCTTGCAGCAGTCGATGTCCATACCGTCTCGGTCGGTGTCGATCTTGAGGTTGTCGATGGTCAGGTTATCGACGCCGGTAAGCAACAAGCCGAAGTGGCCGCCCTTGAGGAGGGAGAAGTCGCGAAAGATCACGTTGCGGCAGTTCTTCAGGGCGATGGCCTTGTTGCCGACGCCGGGCTGCTCGGCCTGGTACATGGGATAGTCGCCGCGAGCGGGCCGGGCGAAGGGCTTGGCAGATGTGCCCGCAGGTCTGGGAGGCGCACCGGGAGGACGACCGGGACCAGCTCCGAAGCTGAGTCCTTTGCCATAAATGAGGCCGGGGCCGGTGATGCTGAAGTCGTGAATATCTTCGCCCCAGATCAGAGAGTTGTGCCAGTGATTGTGGCCGTAGTCCTGAAAGGCGTCGTACGAGGTCTTCGGCTCGGCTGCGTCATAGGTGCCTCCGTTGTAGCCAGTCGCC
>NZ_DATKQC010000089.1:0-6132 GCF_035532915.1 Edaphobacter sp. | reverse complement strand
ACAAATGATCGTCAGAATGGAGCCGCATCGTTTTCTCGACGAGCGATAAATCGCCATAACCGGCCAATCTCTGCCCATTTTCATTCAGGTGGTGCGAAGTTTGCGTATTTCGGCGAGGATCTTGGTGAGTCGGTTTGAGAGTCGGTCGAGGTGAGAGCGAGAGTCACCGCATGGTAGTGAGCGGCGGAAGATCACCAGCGCATGTTGGGTGACGAGCAAGGAGTCAATGAGGCCGTCAAAGCCAGTTCGTTGAATCGCAAATGATGCTTTGGGTTGCGGAGCCAGATGTTTTGGTTTGGAGCGAGCCAGTTGAAACTCACGCTGGAGATCGGTCAAGGCGACATCGACATAGCGCATGGTCATGTCGGGATTTTTGTGGCCGAGTAACTTCATCAGGACGGGGAAGCTTACACCGGAGCGCAACATTTCCGTGGCATAGGTATGCCTGAATTGGTGTGGGACGATGCTTGTTGAGAGGCCGAGAGCATGACAGACCAGATGCAGGTAATCGCGGAGTTGAACAACGAGAGCTATTTTGCTTCCTGGACGAGCCAGCAGCCGACCGTCGGGAGGCAGCGGATCAAGGAAACGGAAGAATCGAAGCCGTTGGACGAGGATAGACGCAGCAGGATCGATGGGGACCATGCGTTCAGTTTTGAGTTTGCCGAGCGGCACATGGATGGCCCATTGATCCGGACCGATGGAGCGAAGACAATCGAAGGACAAGTCCGCACACTCTCCGATGCGCATACCGGTGTGGCGGAGCAACAAGAAGACATTTCCGCCCAGATCGTTGCGGAGCAGGAACTCCTGCTGCAAGAACTGGTCCTGCTCTGCGGTGAGCGGTCGTGGCAAACTCTGCGGTGTGCGCGGAATATCCTCGTCTCGGACCAGACGAGCGAGTTCCGCACGTTGGCTTGTCCAGGCCAGTTCGCTGAAGATGGAGCGCAGAGCGATGAGTCGGCCGATGCAGGTTACGATCGCCAGGGGTGGTGTTTGCGCACGCATGCGGGAGATCCATTCGAGGATGTGAGGATCGCGGCGCAGCTGATCGAGGCTAGTAACGTCTGGGTACTCGGCGGCCAAATAAACGAGGAAGTTTCGCACCGTAATGTTGTAATTACGTTTGCTGGAAGGTGTGAGTGCGGTACAGATGGACTCAACAGCGCGTTCAAATGCCGGCGCCAGAGGATGCTGGAGTGGAGGACGGCGCCAGCGCTTCATGAGGCGCTCCTGATCATAGGTCGGATGCACTGCGCCGCGGCGCGGGCATACTGAAGGTAAACGTCCTGCGGAGAGACTTGCACATAGTGCAGTGTGGTTTCGATGTCGGAGTGTCCCATCAGCTTCATCAACGCGGGCAGGCTGATACCGGCACGCACCATATCCGAGGCGAAGGTGTGCCTGAACCGGTGGGGATTTGCCAGCTGAATGCCGGTGGTCTGGCGATGGTAGCGGAACAGAGAGCGCAGTCCTGCGGGCGTCATGCGAATGCCGCGCGCTGGTCCTTTGAGCACGACGAACAGCGCGGCAGAGCAGGGATTTGGTCTTTCTAGTCGCAGATAGTGATCGATCAGTTGAGTGGTTTCCGGCGCCAGAGGGAGGTAGCGCAGCTTGCTGCCCTTGCCACGCACACGGAGTTGGCCTTCGGAGAGCAACACGTCTTCCGGGTTCATAGCCAGCACTTCGGCGGAGCGAAGTCCTTGCATGAGCATCAGGCCCACGATGGCTAGATCGCGCGCGTTGTGGAAGCTGGACCAGAAGCGCGCTACTTCATCGACCGAGAGGGGGACGATGTTGAGCCTTGGTTCCTTTATGCGCAGCCTGCTTAACTCGAACCTCGGACGGCCCAGGCCCATTGGCCTGCGATGCAGGAAGGGCTGATGAAAGCCGTGCGCCACCTGACATGGCGCGTCGGGGAACTCGTTGCGGATGGCACGATCGGCGGTAGCGACACGGTCGTTGATGGTGGAAGCGGAAAGCGGAGGCTGCCGACTGGACTGGAAGCGCAAGTAATCAAACAGGGTCGATTCGGTAAGATCCGCCGGGGATATATCGCACGTGTGGTGAACGCTCTCCCACCAGCGCACGAAGTACAACAGGCTGTGCGCGTAGCTATATAGAGTCTTGTCGGCAAGGCGGCGGACATACTCGCGGTCCAGGAATCGATTGATCCAGGCTACGCCTTGACCGGTGTCTTGCTCGACTACATGAATCGGGCTGTGTGCGCTCGATGGTGTCTTCTGACGAATCACGCGAAACTTCATGGCTGAGCTGCCTCCAACAGAGACTGGAACTGCGGCGCATTCCCGCCCTGAACGAAGAAAGAGTTGGGATCGTGGCCTTGTGGCAGGAGGACGCGGCGGGCGGCGATGCCGTGCGCGCTGAGACGCAGAGCCAGTTGAACGGCGGCCTGCTGGCCGCTCTGGTTGGCATCGACGTCGAAAGTGAGATAGACAGTGCGCGGGCCTTCGCACAGTTCCAGAAACTGGTCCTTGTTGAGATGGGTTCCCAGCGAACAGGTGACGTTGTAAAAGCCCGCCTGCCGCAATACGGCATAGTCGAACAGGCCCTCGACGAGAATCACCTCGAGGCAATGGCGGACCTTTTCCCATGCGTAAAGGCCGCCCTTGGTGCCGGGCAGAAATCGATGCGCGAAGGCAGCGCCGATACTGCGGCCATAGAGGTTGACGATGTGTTCGCCTTGGCGCAACGGAAAGACGATGCGCTGATAGAGAGCGTCGGATCCGTTCACGTTGAGCAGGCCAGCTTGCCGCAGCAGTTCGAAGGAATAGCCCTGTGTCGTGAGATGACGGCGCAGACTTCCGCCGGGCGCGTAGCCGATCTCGAGTTCACTGATCAGGGTGCGATCATGCAGTCCGCGCCGGTTGAGATAGCTGAGTGCCTCGGGGTAGTTATCGAGTTGCTTCTGATAGAAAACAGCTGCCTGCTCCAGCACCGCGACAGGGTCGGCTTCTGGAGTGGTCTGTGAATCCAGACATGCGAGGCTCTGGCGAAAGGATAGGCGGCGGGATAGCTGGAGGAAACGAATCAGATCGCCGCCCTGGCCGCAGCCGTGGCAGTAGAAAACATCTTTGCGCGGGTTGACGTAGAACGAGGCCCGGGTCTCGTCGTGCAATGGGCAGAGTCCGACCAACTCCGAACGGCCTGCAGGCCGGGAGGCCCAATTATGTTGCCGCAGATAGTCCAATAGCGGCATCCGCCGCCTGAGTTTTTCGACGTCTTCGCCCACAACGCTCTTTTTCGCCTCCGGAGTCCAGCGTAGGAGCAAATCGCCGGCAATCCAAGGCAAGGATGGTGGGTGAAATGCTTTTTCAGAGACGCAAGGGCCAGAGGTTTTGCAAAACAGGTGTTATCCACGTCGGTGGTACCGCTTCGTCAAGACCCTGACGACCGCGGTACAGCCAATAAGCTGCGCGGGAAACGGCCTGGCGTAGAAAGGAAATTGCAGGCTGAGAACAGTCCAGGCCGCTCGCCCAGCGCCGGACAGTGGAGGGATCGGGCAGACGGTCAGGATCCTTGAGCTTCGGTAGTGCTTTTTCCCACGGACAGTGCTCCACAAAGCGCCGCTGCAATGCCTGACTGCGCGCCAGTAGGCTGTAATGTGTGTACGGGAGAGAGAACACCGGAAGAAACGTGAAGGTCAGCCCGCAAACAGCGCAGCGACCGCGATGGATCCAAATCCAGTCGTGATACTCGTCGTGCGCCTGCTTAAGGCGGCGGCCATGACCAATGATCGAATCTCGTTCACAAAACGGGCACCAGCGTATGATGGTCTCGTCGCAGTGTTCCGCCCAGTCGGTGGCAACCTTGTCCGGCGAGACGGAAACTGTGATGAAGTAGATCGTACCTCACAGGGGTTCCGCTCCTGCCTTCGACCCGCGAAGATCCTGGCTGGAAGCGGAGCCCCGCCTCCTGAAGAAAAATCCAACTGAAAGAAAATATACCTTCCTACCTACAGACCGCAGGGCATGAATCAAATTATTGGCCGGTTATCTCCGCCGAGTCATTCATTGAAGCATTGCTGCCGTATTGTAGGTTGATCTAAAATTTGTGGCCGTGCCTTAAGGTCAGCATATCCGCTGGACCTTAAAGGATCGGAAACCGCTGCCATCTCGATGTTGCCCGGATTGTCAAGAAGACTTCGGATCAATTCGACATTCGATTTCCAGCGAGCCGCTCATTCATCTCATGTCTGATCGCTTCCGAGGCGGTTCAATCCGCGTCCCCGACATTCCTGCTTTCCCAAGGACACTCGACATATCCCGATCAGAGAATGGCTCTGTTTAGCAGCAGATTGCAGCACGCGGAGAATCCTCTCCTGTGTCCTTCAGGAGCAAAACACGCTCATTTTGCGGGGATATTGGAGGATTGTTGGCTATTATTTACAGATTCAAAGAGACCTAAGACTGTATGGTGGACCAAGTCGAGAGCGAACTATTCTCCACCGCCGAATCCCGTCAACAAACCCAATTTGGGTCCAATCTCCCATGGCCGGCTATGCGGACAGAATGTGTCAATGAGCGCATTAGCGATTTGGCACCAATCCATTTGGGTTGGAGAAAGTATAACTATTCGTAGTTGCCGAAAACCCCGTATTGCGGGAACGTCGTTAATCATTCCCCGCTGAGCCCTCGTATCGCCATTTGAAGTCGGCTTCAACCCAGCGGTCAGCGGATCGCTGAACACTGGCCGACTTCGCAGGACTGATTCGCGATCGGAACGCGCCTAAGTCCAGCGGGTTCGCGCCATCGCTACTTTGAAAATTGACATTCGATTCCAAGCCGATTCGAATCTTCTATGATTGTCGTAGAAGAGGCAAAGGTAGATTATGGCTCGTATCGTTGTCATTGGCGGAAGTGGACATGTGGGAACCTATCTTCTGCCTGCTCTGGTGGAGCGCGGACATGAGGTTGTAAATGTCAGCCGTGGCACGGCATCACCGTATCGGGAGCACGCGGCATGGAAGGCCATCGAGCAAGTTGCCGTAGACCGCAAGGCTGAAGAGGCGGAAGGCAGGTTTGGGGAAAGGATCGCGGACCTGAACGCCGACATTGTCGTGGACATGATCTCGTTCGAACTCGAAGGAGCGCAGCAGCTGGTCGAAGCCCTATGCGGCAAGGTCGAACACTATCTGTTTTGCAGCTCCATTTGGGTGTACGGGCATGCAACCACTGTTCCATCGGTAGAAACCGACCCCACGAACGCCATTGACGCCTATGGAGTTAACAAGGCAAAGGTTGAACGGTGGCTTCTACAGCAGGCTCGCAGAGACGGTTTCCCTGCGACGACTTTCCGTCCAGGTCACATCGTCGGCGAGGGCTGGGTGCCTATCAATCCGCAAGCTAATGTGAACCCCGACGTTTTCTCCCAGATCGCGCGCGGCGAAGAACTTGCCTTGCCGAACCTTGGGCTGGAGATGGTGCATCACGTACATGCCGATGATGTCGCGCAATGGATCATCTGCGCGATCGAGCAAAGGGCAGCCTCCATCGGAGAAGTATTCAATACCGTGTCGGCACAAGCGCTAACGCTGCGCGGCTACGCCGAGGCGATGTACCGCTGGTTCGAGCAGGAGCCCCGACTGTCTTTTGCGCCCTTTGATCAGTGGAAGCTTGGCCTAACCGAAAGTGATGCTCAGGCCTCATGGGGGCACGTCATGCGTAGTTCCTGTGTTTCCATCGAGAAGAGCCGACAGCGCCTCGGGTATCAACCGCGATTTTCTAGCCTTGAGTCGATACAGCAATCAGTTAAGGCGCTAATCGCTTCCGGTCGGGTCACCGTGCCGAAAGCACCGATGAAAGCATAGAGGCCGCATTACTCCTCATAAACGCCGCAGGGACTTGTAATCCCGCCCGGGGCGTTCTTCGATTTACGTGAAATCGCCATTTGCGCGAACCGCGCGGCTAGTGGGCGTCTGCTACTGGCGGCCGAACTGCCTGCAAAGTCGGCTTTTCGGCAACTACAATCGTGAGTCATTGAGAACAGGCCTTAGCACGTTTCCAGAAATGGGCTGGGAATCTATACAGGATTAGTGCCCGAAAACCTCATATCGCTAGGAGCGGCTTTGGCTAATGCTAAATTCGTGCCTCATGGAGCGGCACCATGGTG
>NZ_DATKQC010000088.1:0-2152 GCF_035532915.1 Edaphobacter sp. | reverse complement strand
AGTAATGTCCGCCCAAGGCTTGCTTTCCAGAACCAGATCTGCCCTGAAGGAAGACGATTGCTGCGCCGTACCGCAAGCGAAGCCGAATAAGATTGCGATGATCGGCAGCGGCGCAGCCGCGTTTGCTGCCGCCATTCGGCTACAGGAAGAGGGCGCTGAAGTGACGATGGTCGAGCGCGGCACGACCGGGGGCGCCTGCGTCAACACCGGCTGCGTACCATCCAAGATTCTCATCAGTGCGGCCCACGTCGCGCATGTACGCACGTCCAGCCCTTTCGACAGCGGAATTTCCGTCGTGCCGCCTGTGGTAAATCAAGCAGCTCTCCAAGCCCAGCAGCAGGCTCGCGTCGATGAACTGCGCAATGCCAAATACGAGTCCATCCTCGAAAACAGCGACAATATCCGCCTCATCCACGGCGAGGCGCGCTTTCTGGACGATCACACGTTGTTCATTAGAAGGGACGACGGCCGGCAACAACCCCTCGTCTTTGACCGCGCGCTGATCGCCACCGGCGCATCTCCGTCGATTCCGCCTGTGCCTGGCCTCGACAGCACGCCTTACTGGACCTCCACCGAAGCCTTGGCGTCGCCGCAGCTGCCGGAACATCTGATCGTCTATGGCGGCTCTTACGTTGCGTTGGAATTGGCGCAGGCGTTCCTCCGGCTAGGCAGCCGGGTGACTATGATCGTCCGTTCCGGGATTCTTTCGCGCAGTGGCCATGCGATTGGCGATGCGATCCAGAAAGTGCTGATCGACGAAGGCATGCGCATCATTACCGGAAGTCAGATCGAGCGCGTCCAGCACGACGGCAAAGGATTCACGATCGAGGTCGGCGGTGACAGCATCCACGGCAACCGCTTGTTAATTGCGACCGGACGGCGTCCGAATACCTCCAAGCTCGCATTGCAGAGTGTCGGCGTGCTCACCAACGAGAATGGCGCGATTCCCGTGGATGATTTCCTGCGCACTTCCAATCCCCACATCTATGCGGCGGGCGACTGCACCACCAACCCGGAGTACGTGTATGTCGCCGCTGCAGCCGGAACACGTGCAGCGGTGAACATGCTCGGTGGAAGCGAGCGGCTGGATTTATCCGTGGTGCCGGGCGTGGTCTTCACCGATCCGCAGATTGCGACGGTGGGCCTCGATGAGGCTGCCGCGCTTCGTATCGGGACTCGCGTCGACACGCGGACGCTCACGCTGGACAATGTGCCTCGGGCTCTCGCCAACTTCGATACTCGGGGCTTCATCAAGTTGGTTGCGGAGCCGGAAACCGGCAGACTTCTCGGCGTACAGGCCGTGGCCTCGCAGGCTGGGGAACTGATCCAAACTGCGGCACTGGCCATTCGCGCGCAAATTACCGTCAATGATCTTGCGGGGCAACTTTTCCCCTACCTGACCATGGTCGAAGGGCTGAAACTGGCCGCTCAGACATTCACGAAGAATGTAAAGCAGCTTTCCTGCTGCGCTGGCTAAATGCAAAATGATCTCAGACGAACCTGTGCCAGGTTATGTCACTCAAACGGTGGAGAGCTTGAGCAAATTCAGTTTCTACTCGGTCACGCCTCTGTTCTTACAACCGAACACTATCTGGGGTGCAAGCAAAACCTGGAGGATACTGTGAATGACCGATTCGGCCCCTTGATCGCGTTCAAGGTGGTGGAATCGAGCTAATCCTGTTATCGATAGTTGGTGACTCAGATTGCGGAAAGGTCTTTGCGGCAAGCTGTGATTCATCCGTCTCCCCAACCTAACAATCGAATTTATGTGACTTGACCCTTTAGCGCGACGATGATTCCGTATCCAAGTCGGTTGGCTGCAATGGCATCCTGAGCCGCTTTGGAGAATGCCTTGGCCTCGCTCACATCTAAGCCAGGGAGGTCGAGCTTCTTCAAGCCAATCATGATTTCGGCGAGCAAAATTTTGCTGCGTATGCCTTGCACCATCTCCTGCAGATAGTGATTTCGCTCTTCGGCTATTGAAGGGCGAAATCCGGCTTCCGAGAGCCACTGAACGTAGCTCTCCAAAGGCTGGGCATCGCCGATGCAGGCAATCCACGCAAGCAGTCCATCCAGATCGGGAAGCGGACTTTTGTCTCTGGTAATGTCACTGATGCCAACGCGACCACCTGGCTTCAGAACGCGTTCAAAC
>NZ_DATKQC010000087.1:0-15071 GCF_035532915.1 Edaphobacter sp. | reverse complement strand
ATGATCGCTCACACCCTGGGGAATGTCTTCAATCTCGATGCGGTGACCGCTTTTTGCAAGAAGTACGATCTCTGGCTGATCGAAGACTGCTGTGATGCCTTGGGATCTACCTACAAAGGGAAAAAGGTAGGCACCTTTGGCGACATCGCCACGGTAAGCTTCTATCCGGCGCACCACATCACAACCGGAGAAGGTGGGGCTGTCTTAACGGATAAACCCGCGCTGCAGGTCTTGATCGATAGCTTCCGCGATTGGGGCAGAGACTGCTGGTGCGAACCGGGAGTCGATAACACGTGCGGGAAGCGCTTTGAATGGCAACTGGGGACGCTGCCTTGCGGTTATGACCACAAGTACACCTACTCCCATGTGGGTTACAACCTGAAAGCGACTGATATGCAGGCGGCGCTCGGTGTCTCACAGATTGCGAAGCTGCCGGAATTTATTGCACGACGCAAGGAAAACTTCGCCTATCTGAAAACCGCTCTCAAACCATTGGAAGAGTTTCTCATTCTGCCAGTGGCTGGCAAAGACGCCGACCCGAGCTGGTTTGGCTTTCCCATCGCAGTCAAGCCCGATGCTCCTTTCACCCGCGACCAGATGACCCGATCGCTCGAAGCCAACAAGATCGGCACCCGACTGGTCTTCGCGGGCAACTTGTTGCGACAGCCCGCCTACGAGGGCTATCCTCATCGCGTAGTCGGCACCCTGACCAATACTGATTTCGTCATGAATCAGGTCTTCTGGATCGGCGTCTATCCCGGCCTTACCAACGAGATGCTCGACTATATCGCCCAGTCCATGGTCCAGTTCGCGAATGCCGCAAAGTCTGGCCTGCAGGTTATTTAATTCGTGAATATTTTCGATTGAACAAGCACTTTTAAATCAGAGCACGCAAACCAGCGCGCGGATTTTACTTCTCTTGGGTTAGCGCACTCGTCGCTGAGGATTCCTCGAAGGCATTTACGCTGATAAATCCGCCAAGGATATTCCCATTGCAGATCAGGCCGAGCGAATCTCTTTCCGCCAAAAGCCAGGATGAGCCAGAAACTGCAGGAGCTTATTTAATATTGCAGTTGCCCGTACCCAGATACGAGCGAGTGGCAATGGCAGTCTAAATATGGGATATGCAAAGAGCCAATATCGGAAATTGTTGCCGTAATAGCGACGGAGAATTCCCGGGGCGTCTTCCATATGGCAATTTTGATTTCCCTGGCGACGCAGCTCGTAGATAATTCCCGGGAACCAAGTGCGAAGGGTGACATTCATGAGGCCGCGGACGAGATGAGGTTGATCGGGCAGAAGTCGTTTCGTAACAATAGAAAAGGCTTTGCCGAAAACCTCTCCAAATGAATAGCCGCTGGCATGACCGCCCCGGCCTGCCACGACACGCTGCCAGAGAACGAGGGAGCGGCGGTGAGTACGGAGGAGAGGAAGCACCCAACTCAACTGGACAAGATTTGTGTTGATAAAGTTGGCAAACGGCTCGTGAGGGGATGCATCAAGACGTTCCTTATTCACGATGATGCCGCTGATAAAAGTGAACATAATATTCACGGTCATCGCAAACTGGCGGGCGTCTGTGATCGTGTGATAACGACGATTGAATAAATCGCCCCGATACTCCTCAATGTGATCGTTATGGAAGCTGTAAGGATGGGCAAAGATAAGATCGTAGTCTTCGGCGTGAAGGTGCCTGATGAGCCTGTCTAGTGCGCCTTCGATGATGATGTCATCGTCCCCGCAGAGCCAGAAATATTTTCCTGACGCGTTGTCATAGCACGAGATGAAATTGGCATCCGACCCTATGTTTTCGCTATGGCGCTGATAGCGAATGTTAGGGTGAGCGGGGTCAAGATATCGTTGCACAATGTCAAAGGTATCGTCAGGTGAGCTATTGTCCGAAATGAGAATTTCAACATCGGGGTGACCGAGGACCTGAGGAACCAGGACAGATAGCGCCAGATCAAGTCGATTCGATCGATTGTAGGTAGGAATGGCGATAGTAAGCAGGGGATTAAGCTGCATGCCAGATTCGCCTCCATTTAATAAAAATATAGGTACCCTGGCCAATTCCTATGACAATACAACCTAGCAGGTAAGCGCCAGCTATACCAACAGCCCCATAGTGTTTGCCAAAAAAGATGGATGAGGGCCCCACCCAGATGGCACCTAAAATCGCGTTGGTCATAAACTTCTCTTGCTTGTGAGCACGAATATAGAGTGCTTCTGCGAAGACAATGATGTTGAGCATTGTGGCGCCCAAAAGCATGCCAAACGGTAATGGCGGAAGTAGTCGAACAGCGAAAGGCACACGGTGGGCACGAAGAATAATCGTAGCGATCAGCACAACTATGCTGGCAACGATTGCGACACTCGTGGACTGAAACATGGCACGGAAAAATATCTGGTCCAGGCGTTCATACTCGCGGCGAGCGATCATCTGGCCAAAGGGAGCGGCCTTTGTACTCATCCATGCAATCGCCATCGCAGAGAGTGTTCCGCAGATGCTGATTGACATTCCCATCTGCCCCGCCTCGACGGGTCCGCGATAATGAAAGAGAATCGGATTAAAAAGCTGAAAAATCACGTAACCGCAGAGCCAACTGACAGCGATCCGCCACTGAAAAGGCCATATCTCGGAACCCCAATGGATACGATACTTGCCGGGGTCAAAACGTAGCAAAGGCAGCAGGAGCCGGCGTTTGCCATAAACGAACCAGCTTCCACCGATTGCTTGCCCCAAAACCACAAATCCGGGAGCACAAAGGCCGTGGTGCGAAAGCAGAGCACTCCATCCCATCATGGTTCCAAGAACGGCTTGCACTAATCGGGTGCGAGCCACTTGTGGAACAAAACCGCAGCCTTCCAAAAACGAGAATGTAGGATCAATCTGAAACGTGCAGGTAGTCGCTAAAATTACCAATACCCACGGGGCGATCCATGCAATTGGTTGAGCCGAAGGATGTGCAAGAGCCTGAGTCCGGAAAAAATGCATCCCGATCGGAAGCACGACGGCAGCCATAGCCACCGCGGCAATACTGTACCAGCGAACCGACTTTTGCAATACAGAGGCGAGCCGGGCGTGAGAGCCGACAGGGCCAGAGATCGTGCCATCAGCACCAATGGTAAGGTGGGCGGCCTCGTGGCTGGCCGTCTGAAGGATCACCACGGAAAAACCAAGCTCGAAAACAACCTGGATGGCTACGAGCGAATAGAAGGTGTAGTAGTAGCCTTGCTCGACAGGCGAGAGGAAATGCGCAATCAGTGTAAGAGTGCCTAACCCGGCAAGACTGGACCAACCGCGGGCAAGGATCGTGAATACGACGGCACGATCGAGACCAAGGACGTTGGCGATTCGAACAAGCAGGCGATCAAATGAAGTTTGAGAAGTCTTTATGGGAACGACTTCGGATGCTACGTCCGGGGGTAGCAGGGGATACGATCCTGCCTGCGCGGCTGCCGGGTCTTGCGTGGAGAGTTCTTCGGGTAGCGGTGAAGGAATTGGCATGAGTTCGACAGGTAAATCACTCCCCTACGATCTATCAGAAGGCTTCGGACCGATCAGGGAAGCTTAGTGATCATATCAGTTGAGTCGAGGGTCGAGGCAAATACGCAATAAAGAAGGTTTATGAGCACTTGTTATGGACCAATCCCTCTGCAAGTTGACGGTAAAGATGCATGCCAATGGATAATGAAGGTGCAACTCATCCCCATACGCAAGCAGATAACGCATCTGAGAAATTCGAACCCAGGTACAAAATGAGCAATTCGCGGATACTCGTTGTGTTGGTGCTCTATAAACGAGCGCCCGATGAAAGCGAGAGCTTCACTTCGTTACGAAACATCCTGCAGAAAAGACCGGAACTCGCGGTAAACACGACTCTGCTGGTCTATGACAACTCTCCGGAAGCTCACACGCTTCCTCAAATGCCTATGGCGACGCGCTATGTTTCTAATCCCGCAAACCCCGGGCTGGCGGAAGCATATAACTCCGGTCTGCGATTAGCGAACGAAGAAGGCATCGAGTGGCTCCTTCTGCTGGATCATGACACATTGTTGACCGAAGCCTATGTCGAAGAGTTAAGCGATCTAATATCTTCGCTGACGGAGATGGAACCTGCCGCGTGCATTATCGTTCCGAAGCTGGTGTATAGCCGTCGCGGGCGACGAGCAGTACATTCTCCTCACTTCATGCCGCGTCTCACCCACCATGGAGTAGAGCTTGATTTTCGCGGTATCGCAGCGGACGAGCTAAGCGGATTCAACTCAGCGACTACTCTCCGGGTGCGTGACCTGGAGGCATTGGGCGGATTTCCGATTCACTACTCAATGGAATTCTTAGATCACGTTGTCTTTCATGCCCTCCAGAAAGCGGGCGGAAAGATATGGGTGATGAACTCACTCCTGCAACACGATCTTTCTACGACAAATCTTGAAAAAAACGTCTCCCTGCTCCGTTACAAAAAAATACTGTACGCCGAAAGAGACTTTCACATGCAGATGGGAGCAATCGATCGCACATGGTACCGATTGCGAAGGCTTAAGCAGGGCTTAGGGCACCTGGCCAAGACAAAGGACAAGCGCTATGCGGCATGGGACATCCGGGCCGCCCTTGGAGCTTTGGGGAAGAATCCTTCATAGTCGCAGGTTAGTTTTAAGGCTAGTGACGCAAACGAAGCGTTAAAATGCAAACGTCGAAGGCCAGGGTTCAACTCTCGACGTTCTGCAGCAGGCAATAGAAATACGACTAAATGTGACAGCTCACCATGCCACGCTTCTCCAAATAGCGCTGGTGGTATTCCTCGGCCTTCCAAAATGTTTTTGAAGGCTCTACCCTGGTGGCAATGGGCTGGCGATAGGTGCCGGAGGCGTTCAGTTCGGCGATCTTCGCTCGTGCCTCGGCTGCCTGCTGCTCGTTGTGGGTGAAGACGACGCTGCGATACTGCGTTCCCCAGTCCGGCCCCTGGCGGTTCACCTGGGTAGGATCGTGGAGTGCGAAGAATGCGTCTAGAAGTGCCTCGTAGGAGAGGCGGGATGGGTCAAACGTGACTTGAACGACTTCCGCGTGGCCGGTGCGGTCGGTACAGACTTCCTGATAGGTTGGGTGCTCGAGGTCTCCGCCTTCGTATCCTACTGCTGTGTCAATAACGCCTGTGAGTTCGTTAAAACGGGTTTCTACACCCCAAAAACATCCTGCTCCAAATGTTGCCTTTTCGATTGCCACGAATTACTCCTTTGCTGATTCATTGGATGCGCGCTGTGCGAGTTTGTCATCGTCACCTCCTGTGAATAGCTCGAGTATTTTGTGCCTTGGCAGGTACCTGCGTCAAGTGCACGGAATGGCACAAACGAGGGATGGCCGCATTCTTCTAACGAGGAGGTCATCTCCAGCCTTTACTTCAACTTAGGAAATCTAACCTGCCACCGAAAGCTGGCCGTAAAGATTACACTTCCGCAATTTACCCCAAAAGCAACCGTTCGAACCAGCCGCTAAACCGGTCTTCGCCGAGGCGCTGTGGATCTCCCGGCTAACGCACGCCGCGGCTTGTTCGCCTTGGGCTTCGCTGGAGCTTTCAGCTGTGCAAACTCCGGCGTCTTCTTCTTCGGGACAACCTTTTGCCCCTTGGCTGCACGTCCCAGCGCGGTCACTTCACCGGGTGTCAACTCGCGGAACTCTCCCGGCGGCACATCCAGCCGAAGCGCCCCATACCCGATACGGCGAATCTTCTCGACGTGGTGGCCGATCTCTTCGAACATCTTGCGAAGCTGCCGGTTCCGTCCCTCGGTGAGGGTCAACTCGTACCAGGGATTGTCTCCTCCGCGAACCAGCTCAATCCTGGCCGGGGCCGTAATGACACGGTCGCGGCGTCCGCTTCGAACTTCGTTCAGGCGGCCGCGGTCGATCATGATGCCGCGGCGAATCTGGTCGAGTCCGCTGGCCGGTGGCTGGCCGCTCACCTTCACAAGATAAGTCTTCTCTACGCCTGCGGCAGCCTTCGAGAGCGAGTTCGCCAGCTCGCCATCATTGGTCATTAGCAGCAGACCTTCGGAGAGATAGTCCAGCCTTCCGACAGGATAGAGCCGGACGTGGTCGCCGTGCGGCCCCTTCTGCTTCGTCATCAGTTCCATCACCGTCGGACGCTTCTCCGGATCGTCCAGCGTGGTGACATAGCCGCGCGGCTTGTTGAGCATGTAATAGCGCTGCTGTTCACGGCCATGCAACAGCTTTCCGTCGACGCGGATATGGTCTTTTGAGATGTCGTGGCGGGTGCCGAGTTCCTTGATGACGTTGCCGTTGACCTGCACACGTCCATCGAGGATGATCTGTTCGGCCTTGCGGCGGCTGGCGATTCCGGCCTGCGCGAGAATCTTCTGAAGGCGGTCACCCTGAGGAGTTTCCTCGGGTTGCTTGGTAGCTTTGGTTGTCATAGTCCTGTCTTTCTGACTGCGGGGCTGCTCATCGCGGTCTCGTATATTGCTCTTTAGATTGTATCCGGTAGCGCCTTAGGCAACGGCCGGACAGTAAATTTAGCAAAAACTCCCGCGTTAGCTCTCGCTTTCGCGACTGGCTTCTTGATCTGGCTCAACGGAAGCTTCCTCTTCATCCTGCGAAGCCTCCTTCGCCTCGGGCTGGACCTCATCGGCAGTATCTTCCAGCTCATCATCGAGCGGATTGTCCTCGACGTCCGGACTACCGTCCGCCTGAAGCGCATGGGTATGCCGTTCGGCGTCAATTGCTTGCACCTCCGACGTCTGCCCCTCGCCCTCTTCGGGGGTGTGGTGCTCCATTGGTATCTCTTCCTGCTCGGCCAGTTCGCCCGCCATCTTCTCGAACTCTTCGATGCTGGGCAGCTCGTTGATGTCCTTCAATCCAAAGCGCAGCAGGAAGTCGCGCGTCGTCTTGTAGAGGATTGGCCGTCCGATGACCTGCTTGCGTCCGGCAGTCGTGACCAGCTTGCGCGCCATCAGGCTTCCCAGAACGCCGCCAGAATCCACACCGCGAATCTCCGAGATCTCGGGCGCCGTCACCGGCTGCTTGTAAGCAACAACGGCCAGCGTCTCCAGTGCTTGCAGCGACAGTTTCAGCGGCGGCTTCAGCGATTTAACGAATCCACGGACGGCATCGTGGTACTCCGGCTTGGTGGCCAGACGATAGCCGCTGGCAACCTCGCGAATCTCCAAACCGCGATCGCCATTGGCGTAATCGTTGATCAACTGCTCAAGCATAGAGCGGAAGTACTCCCGCAGCCGGCGCTCCTTCTCTTTCGTCTCGCGCGCGTTCTTCTTCTCATCCGGGCTAGCCCCAGCCGGGGCATCATTTCCCTGCTCTGCCGGCTCGGACGACTTTGGCTCGTCAACTGTTGGCGCTGGGGCATCCGTCTCGGCCGGCGACACGGTGATCTCTTCCGGCTCGTCGAGCACCTCGCTATTGAGGGTCTCGGCATCAGCCGGTGCTTCCTCTAAATCAAGCGATTGCTGGGCGGCCTCAATCTGGTCGAGTTCGGCCTGGGCTTCGTGCCCAAGCAGCCCGACGAGTTGGGCCAGCGTGACTGGCTCTTCCGAGGCATAGATGACGGCTTCGATCTTGGCTTTAAGACTCATAATTTATCCCCTAAGCATACCAACGCCGCGCGCGCTTGCTCCGATCTCAATAATATGTTTCGGCAAGGAGGCCCAAATGGCACAACTTGAGGTCGTTCGGGGAGACATTACAAGGCTTGCAGTAGACGCTATCGTCAAGGCAGCCAACAGCTCCCTGCTCGGCGGGGGTGGCGTCGACGGTGCCATCCACCGCGCCGCAGGCAAAGAGCTGCTCCGCGCCTGCGAGAAGCTGGGCGGCTGTCCCACCGGGTTGGCGAAGGCCACCCCCGGCTTCAACCTTCCGGCAAAGTGGGTCTTTCACGCCGTTGGGCCGGTTTGGAATGGCGGCACTCATAACGAACCGGATCTGCTGGCAGGCTGCTACCGCTGTTGTATGGAACTTGCCCGGACGCACAAGGCTAAATCCATGGCCTTCCCAGCCATTTCGACCGGAATCTATCACTTCCCCCGGCAACAGGCAGGGGAGATCGCTGTTCGGACGGTCCACGAGCATCTCCAGGCAAGCGGCCTGGACCGGGTGATCTTCTGCTGCTTTGACAAGCCCACGACTCAGTTCTACGAGGAGATTCTTGCCCTAGGAAATTGAATGGCAGAATTTTGCACTTAAGGGAAAACCATTGCCCACTTCTTGGCACATGAAGAGTTGTAACCGGAAAAATATGCCTTATTGTGGAATTTTCGTTTGGCATGCAACGTGCTTCTTACCTCGGCATGTTCCTCAAAAAGTTTCTTCTCCTCTCAGCCAGCTTGTCTCTCTTCGCGGGAGTATGCCATGCCGAATCGATGCCATTCGGAATCGCCAGCGCATACAATCTGGTTGCCCTGGGCACTGTAGATGCGCACGGCAACACGCTGATCGCAGGAAACATCAGCACCAACGCCGACATCACCGGCCGCGTTGCCGCCGCCAATAAGATCACCGCCGGCACCACCATCGGCAGCAGCCTCAACGCCGACCCATTCGGCTCGGCCGCGACCTACGATTTTGTCTCCGCCAACGGCCTCAACTCCGGCGAGCAGTTCAACCTTAACAGCCATGGCAACGCCTACGCCCCCGGCAGCAATGGCAACTTCAACTTCAACGGCGGCGGCCACCGCGTCACCACCGGTTCCTCGGGCATCGACTTCAACTCGCTGCGCACCTCGCTCGACGCCGAAACGCTCACCCTCGCCGCGCTCACCTCCACCGGCAGCGTGCTCGGCACCAACCAGCCCGGCGTCAACCCCTCCTTCTTTGTCCTGAAGGGCACTGACCCGACGCTGAACATCTTCAACATCACCGCCGCCGAGTTCGCCGATACGAACCACCCCATCGACATTCAGGCTCCCGCCGGTTCCACAATCATCGTCAACGTCGCCGGAACCAACGTCACGCTGGGCACCGGTCTCTATTACAACCAGAACCAGACCTCCGGCGACAGCGCAGCCAACGCCGACATCCTCTTCAACTTCGCCACCGCCCAGACGGTCACGATCGACGGCCAGTTCAGCGCCTCCATCCTGGCTCCTTTCGCCGTTCTCAGCGGAAACAGCCAGATGGCCGGCAACTTCATCGCCGCGCAGATCGGCCACACCGGCGAAGTCCACAACGTTGAATTTACCGGCACGCTTCCGGACGGCCCCAGTGCCGTCACGCCGGAACCCGCTTCGCTGATGCTGATGGGTACGGGGATGCTCGGCTTCGCCGCCGCGCTTCGCCGCAGACTAAGCTAGTAGGAAGCAACAGCATAAAGAGCCCCGGCCATAAGCCGGGGCTCTTTTTTGCTCTTTACTTCGTTAACCTGCTGAACAGCCAGTAAAGACCACCCGATAGAACTGCCGCCGCTGGCAGCGTAAAGACCCACGCCAGCGCGATGTCCCGAATCGTCGACATCTGCAATCCGCTCTTGTTCGCCGCCATGGTTCCGGCCACTCCCGACGATAGAACATGGGTTGTGCTCACCGGTAACCCATACCCATCGGCAGCAAGGATCGTGACCATGGCGACCAACTCGGCACTCGCTCCCTGCGCATACGTCAGGTGCGTCTTGCCGATCTTCTCGCCCACGGTGACGACGATGCGCTTCCAGCCCACCATGGTTCCCAGGCCAAGAGCCAGCGCCACCGCCACCTTCACCCACGTGGGAATGAACTTGGTCGACACATCCAGAAAGCCCTTGTAGTTATCCAGCACCTTCTGATCGTTGCCGCTGACCTTAGGCCCGTACTTCGGCAGCAACCGCAACGTCTCGCTGGTCAGATACATCTGGTTTCGCACGTTGGCCTGCATCGACGCCGGAACCTTGCCCAGCGATCCGTACCCAACCGCCTCGTTGCGGATGTCCCCCACCATCTGCTGTAGTGCCAGCATCGTCGACGGCTGAAACTGGTGCGAGCTGACAAAGTGCTCCAGCTCCGTGCCGTTATCGGCAACCACGGTTCCGGGAGCCACATAATTCTCGACCGTATTGACCACTTGTTGCGAGACCGCCGCAAACGTCTGCGTCTGCCTCGCCCCCACAGCATGGTTCAGCGCATACGCCGTCGGCACCGTTCCCACCAGAATGAGCATGATCAACCCCATGCCCTTCTGCCCATCGTTGGATCCGTGCGCGAAACTGACGCCCGTGCACGTAAGGATCAGCAGAGCGCGGATGTAGAGCGGCGGCGGCTCCGTCCCCTTGGGGGCCTCATACAACCGGGGATCGCGCATCACAAATTTGAAGAGCAAGAACACCAATGCAGACAGCACAAACCCAACCAATGGAGAGAACAGCAGCGCCTTGAACACTTTCGTAGCCTGTCCCCAGTCAACGCCGCTGGTCCCGCTCACGCCATTCATCAACTGATTGGCAAAGCCTACTCCCAGAATCGAGCCGATCATGGTGTGCGAGCTCGAAGCAGGCAGGCCGCGAGACCACGTAGCCAGGTTCCAGATGATCGCCGCCACCAGCAGCGCGAACACCATCGCGAAGCCCGACCCCTTGCTCACCTTCAGAATCAGCTCCACCGGCAACAGCGAGATCACCGCGAAGGCGACCGCTCCCGAGCTGGTCAGCACGCCCACAAAGTTCCACAGCCCCGACCACGCTACCGCAAAATGCGGCTCCAGCGAGTGCGTATAGATCACCGTCGCGACAGCGTTCGCCGTATCGTGAAAGCCATTGACGAACTCAAAGCCAAGGGCAATCAACAGCGCCAATCCCAGTAAAAAATAAGGGAAGATGCTCGCGGTGTGGACAACCGAAAGATCGCTGGCCAGCTTGCTGACGATATAGCCAAGCCCTCCAACCAGCATCAGCGAAAAGATGATGATGCCGATCTTTCCCGGGGAAGACTTCTTCAGTTTCTCGTCCAGTACGGAACTCGGGGGCAATACAGCGGGTGTAGCCATAAGCAAGTCACCTTGGCGCGCGAAATGGGGGGAGGTGATGTGAACGATAGGGATGAAATGCGAACCCAGCGTTACAGCCAAGTGAAAGATGAGCGATTATCAATCACCGCACCGCCTGCAAGGGCTCTCTTCTCCAATACCCTGGAGGCGAGGTCTATGATGGACAGGCGCAAAAATCCTGTAGAGAGATTGGAGTAAGCAATATGTCAGTCATGCCAAGCCTCGGCAAAGCAGCCATTCTGAAGCATCTCGCTGTCTGCATTGCATTTACGGCGACGGCCTTGGCCCAGGCCGCAAACCCGATCCGCCTGGTCGGAGTCCGCGCCACGCTCGACAAGGCCCTCGACGCTCGAAAAGTAAAGGAGGGTGACTCCGTCACCGCCCGTCCCGAGGCAAAGGTCCACATCGCCGACGGCATCGACATCGAAACCAGCAGCCGCCTGATCGGGCGCGTGGACGCCGTCGAACCCTCGGACGGCAAAGGCGACTCCGCAATCACCGTGACCTTCGACAAGGCGCAACTGAAGGATGGCCGCCAAATTCCAATCAAGGCAACGATCCTGTGGATACGCCAGCCTCCCAGCCTCCTCAATCCGACTGAAGTCTCCGCCCCCGCCGACAGAACCACGCCTGGCGTAGGTGTACAAGCCGGAATGGAGGGCATGCCGCCTACCCAGGGTTATCAAGGCTCAGAGATAGCCGGGCTGCCGAAGCGCCCCCACGATAAGCCTTCCCCCGTGCCACCAGCCACCGGGGTTTTTACCCAGCCGAACGCCATCCCCGGCGTCAACTTCGCCAGCGACATTCGCAAGCCCGAGTCCGGCTCCTTCACCGCTGCCGGCCATAACGTGCACATCCCCGACGGGACCGTCTTCGCCTTTGCCCTGGCAGCGACACCAGCCCCGTAGCCAGCCGTGCCATCGACGGTGAAGTCTTGCGCCAGAGCTGAATCGCAGGTGTAAGCAGCCATGAGGTTTGGCGGCGAATCGGCATCTTTACTTTACTGAGGAGTAATGATTCCACCTACCGGCAAACTCGAAGGCAACGAAGGCCGCAGCCGCAATGTCCTAGCTATGGCCTCAGCACGCTTCACGCCAGCGCTGCCATTGATAAGAATCACCCGATCTTCCGCCGACAACTCCCCCCAAGCCAGCAAAGCGCGATAGACACCCACACCGGCTGCTCCCTCCAGCGAAAGTAGAAAGCCCTCTTGCTTACCCCAATCCAGCAGGGTGGCCATGGCATTGCCTCCGTCTACCCTCCGTCCGCCTGAATCCTCGATTACATTCACCCCAAACAAATTGTTATTGCTGATTTCCGCATAAAGCCGGGGACGCTTCCCTTTAACCCATCCCAGTTGCTCCATCTCCTCAAACGCCTTCCAGACTGCCACAGCTAATACCCCAGTCGGGCAAATCAAAGCCACGGGATACTCCCACCCTAACTGCTCTACCAGTTCATACCCCAGCGTCTTCATCCCTTCGAGACGAAAAGGCTCCTTCAACTCAGAGACATCGAAAGTGTCCTCGGCCTGTTCTCCTCTCGTGCGCTCACAGTCACCAATAAGTCCATTGACGAGAGTAACTTTCGCTCCAAACGCCACACACTCCAGATGGGCCTCAAGCGCCACATCCTGAGGCACAAAAACGTGCGCGCCAACCCGAGCCGCAGCCGCGTAGGCTGCCAGCGAGGCCGCGGCCTCACCCTGTGAAGCAAGGCTCAGTTGCTGAACGCCAAAGTGTTTCGCCGCCGCAACCGCCAGCGCCATCCCCCGATCTTCCAGCGAGCCCGTAGGATTTCGCCCCTCATCCTTCACAAAAAATCCCGAAGATTGTCGACTTCGAAGCAAAGGCGTTCCTGCCTCGCCGAGGCTGACTGGAGCGAACTCGGGCAAAACCTCGGCATAGCGCCAGATTTCCGCACCGGAGTCACCAGCAGGTCTTTTCACCGAGCGCTTGATCTCCTCCATGTCATAGCGAACAAAGAGAACATCGCTACAGACTGGACAAACAGTCTGTGAAGAATCGGCAGCAACACGATGATGGCAGCGGGAGCACTCAAGCGAGGAGATGCGAGGCATGGATACGATGGTACTGGATTCCCTATAAGGTGAAGCAATGCAAAACAAAAGCCACCCAGTCCGCATGATTGCGGTCGATATGGACGGTACGCTGCTGGGGCCGGATGGGCACGTAAGCCCGCGAAATCTCAAGGCGGTGCTGCAAGCAGAGAAGGCGGGTATCGAGGTCATTGTCGCTACCGGGCGCCGCCACTGCTACGCCATGCGTCAACTGCGGGGCCTTGGGCTGCGGGAAGAAAACGCCGTGATCAGTTCCAATGGCACCGTCACCCGGACCATCGGAGCTAAGCTGCTGGAACGAAATCTGATGCAGCCACATACCGCACGCTGGCTATGCGGCCATATCGACGAATTTCGCAATGCGCTCGTCATTACCTTCGACATGGTCGGCCCAGATGGGGAAGATGCGCGAGGATCTCTGGTGGTCGAACATCTAGAGGAACTGCACGGAAGCATTGGCAAATGGATGGCCGCTAATGAGCCGTATATCGAACAAGTCGTACCTATCGAGAAGGCGCTCGAAGCCGAAGCTCCTATCCAGATGATGCTGTGCGGCACGATAGAGCGTATGCGAAGAGCGGAGGCCCGTCTGCTGGAACATCCGGGGGTCTCGGCCGTTGGCGTCAATCCACAGGAGCACACGTCTGCTGAAATCTCGCTGAACCGGACGGAGTATCCGGAGCGAAACCTGAGCATCGTGGACATTCTGCCCGCGGGATGCGGCAAGGGTTCGGCATTGCTGCGGCTCGCTGCAAGCCGGGGGCTGAAAGCAGAGCAGATCCTGGCGATCGGCGACAACTGGAATGATGTCTCGATGCTTGAGGTCGCTGGACAGAAGGTGCTGATGGGCAACGCTCCTGAAGATTTGAAGCAGACCGCTTTGGAGCGAGGATGGCCCGTGGGCAGAAGGCATGACGAAGATGGGGTGGCACACGCAATCGAAGCGGTTCTGGCCGAGGCTTGAGCGTTCAGGAGTTGCCCATCGCCGAACGGCGATTGGCCGATGATAGGCTTTTAGGTGATGCGGCGAAATTTGCTTCAACGCGGGTTGGTGATGCTGGCGGTCGTGTGGACGGTCTGTCCACTGATCCATGCGATGGAGCACATCACCCTGCGGAACGGATTTGAGTTGGATTGCGTTCGCCGTGAGGCCATTGGCAACAAAGTTCGACTTTATCTTCCTGAGAAAGCGACGGTGGCATCGGATTCAGCTAATAATGCGGCCAATTATCTTGAAGTTTCGGCGGACGCGATTGTCCGGGTAGAAACGGTTGCCGATGTGTCCCAACCAATCGCCACATCAAAGACTTTTCCAACGATCACAGATAGTACGAGTGCGCCGACCAAAGCCGAGATCCACGAGATGCTCGCCCATTCGGGGGCATCCCATGATATTGACGCGGACCTTCTGGCCAGCGTAATGAAGGCCGAGAGTGGTGGGCAGGTGGGTGCCGTCTCACGAACAGGGGCGCGAGGCCTGATGCAGTTGATGCCAGCAACGGCCAGCGAGATGGGCGTACAGGATGCCTTCCGTCCAGACCAGAACATAGCGGGTGGGACAGCCTATCTGGATCAGCTTCTCACCCGGTATCGCGACAATATCGCGCTGGCGTTGGCTGCCTATAACGCCGGGCCTGCAGCGGTCGACCGCTACCATGGCATTCCTCCTTACCGGGAGACGAAGGAATACGTCGCGCGGGTCATCCGCGAGTTCAACCGGCGAAAGCAGATGGAGCTTGTCGCACAGTCGCGGTAGAGCCGGGAAATACTTACTCAATCAGCCAGAGAGAGCAGACGATGAAAAAGCGTAGTGGAATCGTGTGGATCGCAGTCGTTGTCGTGCTTGCGGTAGTCGTCTTCCTGTTCCGGGACAGGGTGCACTTCGCCTGGAAGGTCTTCTGGCAGCAGTTGAAGCATGTGGAGTGGATCCACATCTGGGCAGGCATTGCGCTCATCTATGCCACCTACTGGCTGCGTTCGGTGCGCTGGGCTGTCTTTCTATCGCCCACCAAAAAA
>NZ_DATKQC010000086.1:0-5507 GCF_035532915.1 Edaphobacter sp. | reverse complement strand
GCGCGGCAGTTGCTGGTGTGGCTGCTCTCGCTCTTTGGTGGACTGGCATTGCTGCTGGCCGCCATCGGAATCTACGGCCTGCTTAGCTTCACCACCTCACAGCGCTCGGCCGAGATTGGCATTCGCATGGCCATGGGCGCCCAGCGCTGGCAGATCGCCCGCCTGATCATAAAGGACATGCTGACCATGGTCGGGGCCGGGCTGGGCGTCGGCATCGTCGTCGTCATCCTGATGCAGCGACTGCTGGCCCACGCCTTTGCCGGAGTAGGCGGAGGAGTCGTACCCTCGCTGGCCATCGCGGCAGTCGGCTTATTGGCAGCCGCATCGCTGGCCGTGGCTCTGCCTGCCCGCAAATCCGCCAGCGTTGACCCGGCGGTAGTGCTGCGCGCCGAGTGATGAGCACGCAACGATTTTTACGTCGTCATTCTGAGCAAAGCGAAGAACCCCCGCCGTTGCCGTTGCAGTTGCAGCTAGGTACAGCGAGGCTTCAGCCTCGCGTCTAAAGACCCGCCGCGAAGCGGCCTCCGCTCTGCCGAAGGCCGGAGTGTAGCCCGCGAGGGCGAAACGACTAATCTATTGCCGTTGTTTTTTCTCCCCCAAACCACCAGATCTACAGCAAAATAACGTGTCAAGCCCCAATCCGGCTTAAGTCGAAGAAAATAATAGAGATATAGTTTGCAGGTTAGTTTCGCTCGATTTGCTATTCTTGAAACAGCAGAGAAACAAGTTAGGCCCGGCGGAGAGCGCCGGGCCTAACTTGTTTAGATAGAGGACTTTGAATGTAAGTCTTTTTAAATCAATACTTTGAAAATTAAAGTCTCTGGAATCAAGACTTTGGAGCAGAAGTACCCCGGGGGGGTGCCTACCCCATGTGCATGCCGCCGTTCACATCCAGTGTGTGACCGGTGATGTAGGCAGCCTGCTCCGATGCCAGAAACGCGACCGCGTAACCGACTTCAACATCGGTCCCAACCCGGCCCAGAGGAATGTACTGGGCATTGGCTGCCTTCTGCTCCTCGGTCAGTACCGAAGTCATGGCCGTCTCGATAAATCCCGGCGCGACGGCGTTCACGGTAATCGTCCGGCTGGCCAGCTCCCGCGCCAGCGACTTGGTCAGCCCGATCAGCCCGGCCTTCGACGCGGCATAGTTCGCCTGTCCGGCCTGGCCCATCTCGCCGACCACCGAGGCGACGTTGATGATTCGGCCCCAGCGGCCCTTCACCATCGACGGCATCACCGCCTGCGTCATTAAAAATGCGCCGGTCAGGTTCGTGGTCAGCACATCGTCCCAGTCCTTGCGCTTCATTCGCATGGAGAGCATGTCGCGCGTGATTCCGGCGTTGTTCACCAGAATATGGATCGCGCCAAACTGTGCGACCACTGTCTTCGCGCACTCCTTGATCGACTCTTCGCTCGCGACGTCCAGCGCAAAGGCGTGAGCAGTTCCACCAGCGGCGGCAATCTCAGCGGCGACCTCGGCCAGCTTTTCGACGTTTCGTGCGGCGAGGGCGACCGTCGCTCCGGCCTTTGCCAGCTCCAGCGCACAAGCGCGTCCAATTCCTTGTGATGCTCCTGTAACCAATGCGATACGACCGGCGAGTGTGCTCATGAACCTCCGAAAGATACTGCACTCGCATTATACGAATTCCCATGCAGATCCCAGCACAACATCCTCACCCGCGCATGACGTATCCTGAGTTCCACCATGTCAGAGAACGCGACCAAGCCGACCGAAACCGACGTCTATGCCATTCACGGAGCAGACCCTGAAGTCCTCGCCTATGCGATGGCGAAATATTCGCGCTCCTCGCTGACCATGCGCGAGTCGTTGGCCGAGATCAGCTCGCAGCGCGCCGAGCAGTTTCTCAACACGTTCTACTTTCAATATGGCCATCGCTCCATCGCCGACCTCGCGCACATTCCCTTCGCTATCGAGCGGCTCTCCCTGCTCGCCGCCATCGCGCTGGTCGACGAGCAGCGCTGGGACGGACAAGAACGTTCGACGCGCTACCAGAACTTCCGCCGCTCCGGCTGGTTCACGCCCGACCTCGGCGCAGAGACGCCGAAGTTCACCGCTGCCGTCGAAGCCCTCTTCGTCGCCTACGACCACATCGGCGCGGGAATGCTCGAAGCCCTCAAGTCTGTCGTCGTTCGTCCCGAGGAGATGAAGCCCGAGGCTTACGAGCGCACGCTCAAGGCCCGCGCCTTCGACGTTGCTCGTTACCTGCTGCCGCTTGCGACCAACACCTCGCTGGGCCAGATCGTCAATGCCCGCACGCTTGAGACGCAGGTCTCGCGCCTGCTCACCAGCGAGCACGCCGAGATCCGCCAGATCGCCGAGAAGCTGCGCCTCGCCGCCACCGAGCCCGCGTGGAACGTCCAGCACAGCGCTGCGAAGGTGCTCTGCGAAGAGATCGGCTCAGTCGACGCCACCTGCGGCGACCGCCTCACCGAAGCTCTCTTGCGTCCAGTAAAGACCGCGCCCACGCTGGTCAAATACGCCGCGGCGAACCAGTACCAAGCCGCCAGCCGCACCGAACTCACTGCTGCCGCCGCCGAGCTGATGGCGAACCAGTCTATCGATTCGGCGCCGGTCGTCGACCTGCTGGACGATGCCGAACCGCTCGAGGTCGAGCTGGCCACCTCGCTGCTCTATCCGCACTGCCACTACTCTTACCGCCAGCTTCGCAGCCACGTCGCCGCACTGCCCGAAGCCCGCCGCGCCGAGTTGCTGGCGCTCGGCATGAAACACCGCGGCGCTCACGACGAGCTGTTGCGCGCCTTCCACTCCGGCCACAGCTTCCGCTTCGATATTTTGATGGACATTGGCGGCTTCCGCGACATGCACCGTCACCGTCGTTGCGTCCAACTTCTGCAGGCCTTCACCGACGCCCATGGCTACGAGGAGCCGACTTGTCCCGGTCAGCCGACGCTCGCAGAAGCGGGCCTGGAAGCTGACTACAAGGTCGCCATGGACGCTTCCTTCGCCGCCTACCGCCAGCTCCGCGACTCCGGCGTTGCCGAGGCGGCGCAATCGGCTCAATACGTTCTGCCGCTCGGTACTCGTTGCCGCTCGATGTTCAAGATGGACTTCGCCGAGGTCGTCTACATTGCGGAGCTGCGCTCGGGCGTGGCGGGCCACTTCAGCTACCGCCGCATCGCGTGGGAGATGTACAAGGCTGTGGAAAAGCGGCATCCAGCGCTCGCCGGACACTTCAGGATCGAAGATGTAAACGAGCCGGTTGACTTGCTCAAACGATAGAAGAGGTTATTTGAAAGAAGGCGTCCGAAGGATGAAGAGACGATCGCAGGCAGGTTGGATGGCATGAGAAGGCCCTTGCTGCTCGCGCTTGCGCTGTCCATCGTCGTGCCGAGTTCCCTGGGGCAGAGCGGATCGTCGGCACCTGCTGTGAATGCAGCCGGGAGGCTTCCCGTATACGATGTGGTCGCCATCAAGCCGAATAAATCCGGCAGTGGCTCGTTAGATGTCGAAGAGCATATCGACATCTACAACGCTAAGAACATCACGGTGAAGAGCCTTCTTGAAGAGGCCTACGGTGTCAGGGAAGACCTGATCTCCGGTGTGCCGGGACCGATAGGTTCCGCGCATTTCGATGTGATGGCGAAGATCGTCGATCCCGACGCTTCCGCGATCAGGAAGCTGACCGGACGGCAACGGGGATCGATGCTGCTGCCCATTCTCATCGAGCGCTTTCAGTTGAAAGCCCACACTGAGACCAGAATTTTGCCCGTCTTCGAGCTGGTCGTCATCTCGAATGGGCCGAAGTTCAAGCACTCGGCAGATCAAAAGGGCCAGGATACAGGCACCAGCATTCAAGGCAGCGATCGTGGTGTTCAGCTTACCGCGCATGGCATCAACATGACGTCCTTGGCGAGTTCACTGGAAGGCCAGGTGCATCGTCCGGTGATCGACAAAACCGGGCTTGCGGGTAACTACGATGTTGCGATGAAGTGGTCCTCCGATACGGTTCCCAGTTCTGAGGCCAACGCCGGGCCGTCGATCTTCACGGCCTTGCAGGAGCAGCTCGGGCTGAAGCTCAAGGCGGCGAAAGGTCCGGTCGAGACCCTGGTCGTCGATCACGTCGAGATGCCCTCTGAAAACTAGCGCCGGGACGACTTTGCGGGAAGCGGCGGGATGACCGGCGTTCGCCTTTTATTTGCTTTTTATAATTTAGATGCTAGAATCCGCTTTGAACTTTACCCGAGGAGAAACATACGTGGCAGATGATCGCAGCAAGGCAATAGAGTTGGCCCTCGCAGGGCTGGAGAAGCAGTTTGGCAAGGGTTCGATCATGCGGCTGGGATCGAAGGACGTTGTGCCGATCTCGGTCATCTCTACCGGGTCGATCTCCTTTGACGCTGCGTTGGGTGTAGGTGGTGTACCGCGCGGGCGCGTCATCGAGATCTTTGGGCCGGAGTCTTCGGGTAAGACGACGATTACGCTGCAGATTATTGCAGAGGCGCAGAAGGCGGGTGGGCTCGCCGCCTTTGTCGACGCTGAGCACGCGCTCGACCCTGCGTATGCCGGTAAGCTCGGCGTGGACATCGACAACCTGCTGGTCAGTCAGCCGGACTATGGGGAACAGGCGCTTGAGATTGTGGAGGCGCTGGTGCGCTCCAACGCGATCGACGTGCTGGTGGTAGACTCGGTGGCGGCGCTTGTGCCCAAGGCCGAGCTCGACGGCGAGATGGGCGATTCGCACATGGGTCTACAGGCGCGGTTGATGAGCCAGGCGCTCAGAAAGCTGACCGGGACGGTATCCAAATCGCGGACCTGCCTGATCTTCATCAACCAGATTCGCGAGAAGATCGGCGTCATGTTCGGCAATCCCGAGACGACGACCGGCGGCAAGGCGCTGAAGTTTTACTCCTCCGTGCGCATCGACATTCGCCGCATTGGCGCTGTGAAGGATGGCGACAGCGTGGTTGGCTCGCGGACCAAGGTCAAGATCGTCAAGAACAAGGTGGCCGCACCCTTCCGCGACGCCGAGTTCGACATTCTTTATGGCGAAGGCATCTCACGCGAAGGCGATGTGCTCGACCTTGCTGTGCTGCACAATATCGTGGACAAGAGCGGTGCGTGGTACAGCTACCAGGGCGAGCGCATCGGTCAGGGTCGGGAGAATGTCCGCAACTTCCTCAAGGAAAACAAGGACGTTTTTGGCCGCGTGGATGTGGAATTGCGGAAAAAGCTGGGAATCTCCGGTGCCAGCTCCGACGTTGAGGTTCCTGCGGCTCCGGCTAATGGCGAGGCCCAGGCGAAGGACATCGTTCGCAGCAAGAAGTAGATTGTCAGAAGTTACGAAGCACCGGCAATTTCAACTGCCGGTGCTTCTTTATTTAAGTGAGCTTGCTGTGAAATTGCGACCACGGCTGCGGCTACCGGTTGGCTTCAGGGACTGCGGCAACGTATGCTTTGGAGGTGATGCACACCGTAAAGGCGATATACCCTGGAACATTCGATCCGCTCACGAATGGACACCTTG
>NZ_DATKQC010000085.1:0-15338 GCF_035532915.1 Edaphobacter sp. | reverse complement strand
CGGTTCCGATATCGCCACGGACGACCATGCCGGAGCCGTCGTCGAGCACGCGATCGAGGGTGACGACGTTGTGGACGCCGCCGTTGGCAAAGCCGCCATCGCCGCTGCTGACAGCAGCCCGAATACGGGAGGAGGGCTTGTTGGACTCGGTTGCGCTGGAGGAGACGGTCATTACATTGCCGTCATCGGCGGCCATGCGGAGAATGGGGCGGTTGACAGCGGAACGCAGGGTCCACTTCCAATCGTCTCCTGGTTCATCTGCACGGCGGCGTTCAGCAGGGATCCATGTGGTGGCGTCGAAGATGGTGTTGAGGGTGAGATTGACGACTGTCTGGGCGCCGGGCCGGAGGCGAAGGTCGCCTCGCGTGGTGGGCACAAAGAGGGCGGCAGTGGCGCGAACCTGATACCTGCCGGGGATCAGCCGGGTGATGAGATAACGTCCGTGGAGGTCGGTAAATGCCGTTCCGACAAGGGCGGAGTCGCTTGCCAGCACCTGAACGAGAGCACCCATCTGGGCCACTCCATCGGCATCGCGAACGACTCCCGTGACCGTGGCTCCGGGGCCGACGGCGAGGCACGCCGATGCTGTGGACAGCATCAGAGCCAGAAGCGCGATCTTCACCTGGATACTTCCCTGGGATCGTTGCACAGCGTTATGCATCCTGCGCGTCGACGGCCACTCCGTAACGTGATCGTACCCACCTAAAAGGAGGGTGCTGTTTTACAGCCTGCCCGGATCCCGCTTATCGCCTGTTGCATCCGCGTAAGCATGGAGCCTGATTGGTGCAGACTGCCCTAATCTACAACAAACGGTGCAGACTCTGCGATCTGCTGCTTGGTGATGCCATCGTCAACCTTGATAGTCACCTTATACTTTCCGGGCGCAAGGCTGGCGAGAGGCATGCTCTTCTCCAGTGTCACCTGATCCGCGTTCGGATTCGTCTTCGAGGTGAACTCCTGCGTCTGCAAAACTGTCTGGTTGGTGGCCGTGTTCACGATCTGGTAGTCGATGGTAGCGTCATTCTTCCTGCTCTTCTCATCAATACCAAGGTTATAGACCTGCATCCAGAAGTTTAAGTTCTGATTTCTATGGAAGGTGACCGGGAGACTCATCTCAGTCGGCACGCGGGGGCGGACAAAGGTATCACCGATAACGAAATTGCCCGCACCGATATCTCTCGTCGGAACATGCGTCATTTTATCAGCCAAAATCAGTGAGGAGGATGCAAGGTGGTCGTCATCGTACTTCGGTACGTTGATGCTGCGCTTCCAGCGACCGACGTGGTCGGGGCTGTTGACATCCTTGATGGCGATATCAATTTTATACAAGCCTGGACGTAATGGGACCGCCTGCCAATATAACGAGACGTTGTTTTGTGTCTGGCCCAACAACTCGCTCGGTACCTGAACGTTCACCGTGCTTTCAAAGGTTTGAATCGGACGGTCGTTGAGGTTGGAGATGCGCCCGAGGATGTTCACCGTGCCGGTGGCTACGCCGTCCTTGTTGCTGAAGGTGATGTCGCCGTTGCGGATCTGTAGTGTCAACGGAACGAGCACGGTGTCGTTGGTGATCTTGACGTAGTCAGTACGGACGTTGAAGAGGAAGGGCGGGCCGGTCAGGATCTTGGAGCTCGCCATGAACGACTCGAGGTCTTTGAACTTGATAACCGGGGGAGCCATCAGCTTGGCGTACTGGTCGAGACGGTCGAACTCCTTACTCTGATTCTGCGACGACATGGGGCCGGTGCCGAGTTGCTCGAGGCCGCCGCCGGAGAAGCGGTCGGCTTTCTTGGCCTGTCCCTGCTCTTCATAGAGAGTCAGACCGGCGCCGGGAACGTGCTTGAGCGCGTCCTTCTCGGAGCGGTCGAGGGTCATGTGGTAGTCGCCGCACATGCAGGTATCTACAAATTCGATGTCGATGTTGTCGCCGATGCCGGCGAGGTAGCGATAGTGCCAGGTTTCAAAGGGGAAGGTCGAGGTCTCGCCGCCACCCTCATCCATGGGGCGCTCGTAGTTGCCGCCGCTGGGGTGCGAGTCGATGCTGTCGGGCTTGCCGTAGGCAATATAGATATGACCGCGATCCGTCTTCCATCCCGGCATACCGGCGGCGAAATGCTCGTTCGCATAGGCGATGCGGGCGTAGTGCTCTTCCTTGTACTCGTTCTCAGGCGAATCCGGGTTCGGATTGCGGCGGAGCCAGAAGTTCTCGATGAAGGAGTCGCGCTCCTCGTCGTTGCTGAGGTTCTTGAAGGCGTTTCGCTCCTGGTCGGTGATGATCCAGCGCACGTCCTCGTCGAGCCACTTCTTGTAGACGCCGTGCAGTTCGCCGCGCAGCTCTTTCTGCTGGGCGCGCTTTTCCTTGTCGGTGAGCTGGCGCTTCAGCGGGTCGGGCTTCTCTATATTGGCTGGATTGGTTTTGGATCCGTCAATATCAGGCAGAACATTGTTCGTGTTCTGGGCCGGCAAAGCACTTACCCCCGCCATTGTCAAAAACAATAAAGCTGCGACCGAAACAAGGCGTCGAGACGTATTCATAAATAGGGCAGTACTCCTGTTAACCAATCTGTATTGTAGAGCGGTTACTTCGCCGGTACAAGGGGTGGAATCCGACTCGTATCCTGCTATCATTCTCCGTGATAATCGCACAGCATGACGATGTACTGCTTGTTCGGATACCTGCTACTCTTCTCCCTGCCCTCATTTAGCTTTGCGGCTCGGTAGGGAAAGTTCGATGGAACTCCGTATGCGTCCTTTTCGTATGTTTCTCTGACAGGCCATTCTCCAATGCGCGCAGCCAGGGTCCACCCGGTCCGCGAAAGAAAGCAGCAATGAGCGCGAAAAAGATTGTTTTGATCGTTGTCGGCGTCCTGGTACTGGCGGGCATCGTCGTAGGGACTATTCTTCATGGGCAGGCCAATGTAACCAAGGTTGCGACGGGCAAAGCGGTGCGCCAGGACCTCGTTTCGATCGTCAACGGCACCGGCCAGATCAAGCCCAAGACCTATGTCAATGTCGGCGCCACGTCCTTTGGACGGATTACGCACCTGAATGTGAAGGAAGGCGACCACGTCAAGAAGGGCACCGTGCTCGCCACGATCGAGAGCGTGCAGCCTGAAGCGACTGTGGCCGCCCAACAGGCGACCATCGCGTCGAGCCGCACCGACGTCAGCAGCTATATTGCTGCCGAGAAGACCGCCAGCGCGAACATCGAGGAGTCCAAGGCCGATCTCGAACAAAAGCAACTGGACTATGGCCGGGCCAAGGCACTGTATCAGGACAAGCTGATCGCCAAGCAGGACTACGACAGTAAAAAGGCGGCCTACGATATGGCCGTTGCCACTCTGGCGCAAAGGCAAGCCGCACTTGCACAGGCCGAGGCGCAGACCCAGTCGCAGCGCGCGCATGTGAATCAGGCGGTCGCCAGCCAGCGGTCCAACTATGACGCACTGGACAAGACGATCAGCCGCGCGCCGTTCGATGGCCTTGTGACCAACGTTCCGGTACGCGAGGGAGAGACGGTCGTCGTCGGTATTCAGAATGCCGAGGGCTCGACGATGATGACGCTTGCCGATATGTCAGTCATCACCGCCGAGGTGAAGGTCGACGAGACAGACATCGTCAATCTGGCGCTGGGACAGACGGCTGACGTGACCGTCGATGCCCTGCCGGGAAAGATCTTCAAGGGCCACGTCACCCAGGTCGGCGACCAGGCGCTGCTGCGGACTACCGGTATCGCCACCAGCCAGAGCACGACCGGAACGGAAGAAGCCAAGGACTTCAAGGTGGTGGTCACACTCGACCACCCTTCCGACGATCTCCGCCCCGGACTTTCGGCCACGGCGAAGATCACCACGGCGAATAAACCGAACGCCCTCACTATTCCGATTCAGGCGCTGGTGGAGCGTAATGTCGCCGCCGAAAAGGCTTTGGCGGACAATGCGGGCAAGCCGGTGAAGGTATCCGCTTCCGCGGCGGCTGTCCCTGTTGACACCAAACTGGTTCAGGGCGTCTATCTCCTCAAAGAAGAGCGCAAAAAGGTTCGCGTCGTCTTTGTACCGGTCAAGACGGGCATCACCGGAGCGACCGATATCGAGGTGTTGGGCGGGCTGAAGGCAGGCGATGAGATCGTCACCGGGCGCTATAAGGTTCTGCGAATACTGAAGAGCGGCACGGTCGTCAAACGAGATAACACTCCCGAGACGGTGACGCCGACCGACCAGTCATAGCTTTGGAATTGGGCTGAGGCAGTATCTAACGAATCCAATTGGCTGCTGATGCTACCTCTAAAGAGGACATACCCCAGGGGCTGAAGCCCCGCTTTTTGGGTGACTTTGAGAGACCCAAGGCTGAAGCCTTGGGCTACCCAGAAGCAAATACGGATTCGTGAGACACAACCTATGGCGTCGTGACGTAGAACAGCTTAGTGAAGTCGAGATGGCGTCGTGAAGTTGGAATGATCTGGTTTTAGAGTTTTTCTTAGATTCACAGGCTGGCGCGGGCGGCCCTTTTACATAAAAGGAACTACCCTGTCGGCGCAAACGTACTATTCTGAAACAAGCAGCAACCGGAGAACCGGATGGCCATCGAAACCGCAGTCGATACAACCCTGAGTAACGCATCCGGCCCACGCGCCGGCGACGTCATCGTAACGGACAATCTCTGGAAGACCTACGAGATGGGCGATCAGCAGGTGAACGCCCTGCGCGGGGTGAACCTGCGCATCCGGCACAATGAGTATGTGGCCATCATGGGGCCTTCCGGCTCGGGTAAATCGACGCTAATGAACCTGATCGGCTGCCTTGATTCGCCCTCGCAGGGCAAATACTGGCTTAATGGCCACGATGTCTCCGAACTGAACGATGATGAACTCGCTCGCATCCGCAACAAGGAGATCGGCTTCGTCTTCCAGACCTTCAACCTGCTGGCCCGCGCCACTTCCCTGCACAACGTCGAGCTGCCCTTGATCTATAACGGCACCCCGGCGGCGGAGCGCATCGAACGCGCGAAATCAGTGCTGGAGTCGGTCGGCCTCACCGAACGCATGATGCACAAGCCGAACGAGCTCTCCGGCGGTCAGCGGCAGCGCGTCGCCATCGCCCGCGCCCTGGTTAACAAGCCGTCCATCATCCTCGCCGACGAGCCTACTGGAAATCTCGACTCGAAGACGGGCGACGAAATCATGGCCCTCTTCGACGAGCTTCATGCGAGAGGTAATACCATTGTGCTGGTTACCCACGAGCCGGATATCGCTGAATTTGCGCATCGCGTGGTCACAATTCGTGATGGCGTCATCGCCAGCGACCATATCTCTTCGCGTATCAGCAACAAGGGCACCAAATCCTCTAATAATAGCGTCTGATTGCATCCATTACGCCCACTTGGGCAGTCTAAAATGGAATGATGGCAAAGTTTCGGCCCTTCAGTACCCTTGGAGCTTTTGCAGTACTGCTTCTTGCCTGCCCTATGCTGTTTGCTCAGGCAGCCCGCTTTGACCTGACCGGCCCAAAGCTGGAGGTCCACGTCACTCGCGACGGCAAGACGCTGCCCATCGCATCGGTACCGAACCTTCAGGCTGGCGATAAGATCTGGCTGCATCCCGACCTGCCGACAACCCAGTCGGTCCATTACCTGTTGGTAGTCTGCTTTCTGCGCGGCACCACCAACCCTCCGCCGGATGACTGGTTCATCAAGATCCAGACCTGGAACCAAAAGGTGCGCGAAGAGGGCGTGAACGTCTACGTTCCCGACGAGGCGCAGCAGGTGGTGCTCTTCCTCGCGCCGGAGACGGGCGGGGACTTCACGACGCTTCGCTCCGCGGTGCGTGGCCGCCCCGGCATCTTCGTGCGCGCTTCGCAGGACCTTGCCGAGGCAGGCTTCGAACAGGCACGTATCGAGAAATATCTGGCGGATATGCGGCTGGTGCCTCCATCCGACCCCAAGGCGCTGCTCGAACACTCGAACCTGATCGCCCGTACACTCAACCTGAAGCCGAATGAAGAGTGCTTCAACCGCCCGGTCGATCAGCAGTACACCTGCCTGACCCAGAGCGGAAACCAGACCCTGCTCAACGATGGCCACGGCGAGACCGTCGTCTCCAGCCTGACGAATGGCGATGCATCGAACCTGATCAGCGCGGCCAGCTATACCTCGCTGGGAGGAGGCGGGCTGTACAGCGCTTATGTCGGGGCGGTCGTTGATCTGATTCACCTGATGGGCAACCTGCATACCGCGCAGTACCAGTACATTCCCGCCATCGCGTTTCCCGAGGGAGAGAGCCTCAACCTGAGGCTCAATACGCCGCCTTCGTTCCACAATCCAAAGTCTGTGATCGTCATCGGCCTTCCTGCGATTCAAGCCTCGGTTCTTCCCCCGCTGCGGCCAGCAGACCCGAAGCATGTTACCTGCCTGTTACAGCCGTCGGTCGCACTTCCGGTCGAAGGCGCTCCCCTGGTCTTCTCGACCTCGTTCGCACATAATCTTGTCCTTCACATCAACGGGGAGGGAAAAGAGAAAGACATTCCGCTTGTGCCTGATGCGTATCGCGGTGGGCTGACGCTTGCCCCGGCGACGGGCGAGCGGAAGTTGCTGACAACGGCAACGACCGATGCGCCGCAGCCCGCTCCTGTGGCCGCTGCCAAGGTGCCGGCCTTGCCCGATGCCTCGGGCAAGGTGACGGGGACTATCACCGGCTATTGGGGATTCGATCCGTTCACCGGCCCCACCATGCAGTTGCAGACCATCCCCGGCAAGAACTGGAAGCTGGCAGCCGACGATGTCCTGATCGCGGGGCGCGAAAACTCCCTTTCGCTCTCGTCCAGCGGAACCGCGTGCGTCCAGTCGATCACGCTCGACACAGCGGATGGCAAGCAGGACAAGACCGAATGGAAGGAAGCAGACAAGCCGGACCTGATCGACATCAAGGTCTCGCTCAAATCGGTCGATCCCGGCGCGTTGCATCTCACCGTCCATCAGTATGGCGAGCCCAGGCCGGATACCGTCGCCGCCGAGACCTTCTCCGAGCCTGCGACCCTCTCTTCGTTGAAGTTCTACGCCGGCGACACGTCGGCAATGCTTGACGGTACCAATCTGAACCAGGTTGCGAAGGTCGAGATGAAGGGGCAGGTCTTTACGCCGGCGCCATTGCCGGTTGCGGCCAATATGGACGGCTTCAGCCAGCCGCAAAGCTCCGGCACGACCTCTCTGCGGCTCGCGCTTCCGGCCAACGCAGCCTCTCCCAAGTTGAAGGCGGGCGAAAAACTCACCGCTCACATTACCTTGAAAGACGGGCGCACATTGACGCTTCCGGTTGAAGTCGACCATGAACGTCCGTCAGTCACGCTCATCAACAAACGCATCGCGCAGTCGACCGACAGCTCTATCCATCTGGGCGACCCGGATGATCTGCCGGTCACGGAACAACTGACTTTTTCGCTCAAGTCGGAGAGCTCGTTCCCGCGCACCGGCCAGATCGAGATCGCCAATGCCGACAACTCACTGCATACGACGCTCAGTGTCGCCTCGGGCACGCTGATTATGCAGAACCGCCACACGCTGGTAGGCACGCTGGACCCGCTGAAGGCGTTCGGGACCTCGGCCTTCGGCCCCTTGCGTCTGCGTGCGGTCGATCCCAACGGCACGGCGGGCGATTGGATTCCGCTGATTACGCTGGTCCGTCTGCCAACGCTCGACGACGTGCATTGCCCCTATGAGTCGTCGCAGCCGTGCACCATCACAGGCTCCGGCTTGTACCTTGTCGATTCCATCGCCACCGATGCCGGCTTCACTAATCCGACGGACGTTCCCGAAGGTTTTATCGGCACGACGCTCTCGCTGCCGCGGCCCAGTAAGACCGGCTTCTACCTCAAGCTGCGCGACGACCCCACGGCTGCCAACGCGGTGACGATCCCATTCTCGATTCAGAGGCCGCCTGTGCGAGCAATGAAGGTCGCTCCGCCAAAACCGGAGCCGGCAGCTCCTGCCCCCGCGACAGCATCGGACGATGTTGCTCCGGCAACGGATGCAGCGCCTCCTGTTACTCCCACGGTGCCGTCACAACCGGCACCATGCGCACAAGGAACGTGCCCCACACCATCACCATCCACATCACCGACATCGACTGGCGCAGCCGCAACAGCAGCTCCGCCATCCAAGTTCTGAGCTTCACTTTAAAGTATCTTGCGGAACCTTCCCACTGCAGTGGTGGGTGAGCTGCGATCATCCGCAACAGAAAATCCCCGTCTGAGCGGGGGTTTTCTGGCTACTAATGAATGAGTCTATGCGTTTGCGGCTGCTGGCCTGATCGGAATTTTTGCGCGCAGAGCTTCGAGACGCTCTTGAAGATGCTTCTGCAGTGCCGCATGTTCCGACCTTCCGAAAAGATTCTGCGTCTCCTGCGGATCGGACTGCAGATCGTAGATCTCGAACTCCTGCGGTTTCATGATGTAGTGAATCAATTTGTACCGCTCGGTGCGAATACCGCGGCAAGGGCGCACCCCCTCCGGGTTGGGCCACTCGAAGTACTCGTAGTACCACTCCTTACGGAACGACGGGTCTGCCGCCGCCGCCAGTGGGAGCACGCTCTTTCCCTGCATGTGCGCAGGGATCGGAACCTCTGCAAGGTCAAGGAAAGTTGGCGCAAGGGTGCTCATACGTGTTTTCGAATATCGCAGAGGTATGGAGATAGCTGCGCGGTTTCGGAAGGCGTGCCCAGGTAGACATCGCTTTGTGCTGACATAGCGAGAAACTACTTGCCGCTCTCCTAACGATTGATCGATGGCATGACATAGCCGTGTGTGGCCAGATGCTCCCCCATGGCCTTATACATTGCTGGATCGCGCGGCTGCCACGTCGCAAGACCATCCACGTAACGGTTGTACATGCAGAAGGCAGCGGCAATGAGCACCGTATCGTGGATCTCCAGATCGGTTGCGCCTAGTTCGCGCGCCTTCTGCACGCTCTCTGATGAGACGTGCTTGCCGCCCTGCTGCACCTGACCTGCGATCACAAGGAGAGCCTTGAGCTTATCTGAGACAGCAGCCCGCATAAAGTCGTGCTTCACGTCTTCGACCGTGCCAGCCTTCTCTCCAAGATGCGCTGCCGCCGCCGCTCCATGACTGGTCTGGCAGAAGAGACAGTCGTTCTGACTGGAGACGTAGGTAGCGATGAGTTCGCGTTCTGCCTGGCTCAACGTGCTGGGTTCATGGAGTAACAGATGTGCCAACTCACGCATCGGCTTGGCCGTCTCCGGACGAAAGGCGAAGCCGCTACTGATTCCGGGAATTCCTTCGGGTAAAGATATATGCGGCATGTCTATCCTCTCTGGTTCAGGTTTCGTCTTTCACTATGATGCGCAGACCGTTTTCTATTGCGCTGCTGCCGCGGGCAGATATTCCTTGCTTACACTCACGTATCCGTCGCGGGCCACGCGTTTGCCGCGCTCCCTGTACATTGCTTCATCCTTTGGTTGCGTTGTGCCCAAGCCGTCGACGTAGCGGTTGTACATGCAGAAAGCAGCGGCAATCAGAACGGTATCGTGTATCTCCATATCCGTCGCGCCCGCGGCTCGCGCGTCTGCCACGGAAGAAGAGGTTACGTGCTTGCCACCCTTTTGCACTTGTCCTGCGATCACGAGGAGCGCCTTCAGCTTGTCTGAGATCGCGGCGTTCTGGAAGTCAACCTTTACCTTCTTCACCAGCGCCTCGTCATCGCCGAGGCTGGCGGCTGCAATAGCGCCGTGGATCGTCTGGCAGTAATAGCAGTCGTTTTCCGTCGATACATAGGTCGCGATCAGCTCACGCTCGCCGGGCGTCAGCGAGTTCGGGCCATGCAGCAGAATCTCTACTAGTTCATTGAGCGGTTTGGCGGTCTCGGGCCGGAACGCCATTGCGCCTCGGATGCCGGGAAGTCCTTCGGGTAGTTGAATGTGTGGCATGGGGTCATGTCCTTTCAGGGAAGAGTTTGTTCCGGAATCTGCGCCGCGGCAGACTGCCGAGAAGAAAAGAAGAAGTGGCGGATGGGATCTCCGCACAGCACGGCGAGCAGACCGAGCAGAGCTGGAAGCGGGTCGTGCATCAGGATGAGCAGGTTGATTGCGCCGCAACCAAGAAGGAAGAGTACCGGAGCCGCGGGATACCACCATCTCTGTACCGGCTCCTTCAGGCGGAAGAGAGAGGCAGCGGAGAGCGCAAGGAAGCAGATTGCAGAAAAAATGATGAACGAGAGAATGCGGTCGAACGCTCCGAAGCATAGAACCAGCAGCGCCAAGCCCGTTTGCAGCAGGACCGCGTTCGCTGGTGTTCCGAAGCGCGGGTGCAGCCGTCCGAAGATGGAGAAAAATGCGCCGTCCCTCGCCATCGCATAGTAGACGCGCGGCGCGGCCATCGTCATCGCCATCATCCCGCCCAGCACCGAGAGCAGCACACAGGCAGAGAGCACTCGTCCACCAAGACTTCCGAACAGCGCCTCGCCGAATTGAGCGACGAATGCGGTGTTGGAGACGATGCGATCGAGCGGCACCACGGAGAGAAACGCAAAGCTCACCAGAAGGTAGACCAGCGTCACCAGCAGCACGCCGCAGGTAAATGCCAGAGGAAGATTTCGCCGCGGGTTGCGAACCTCACCGGCGATTTTGCCCGCCTCCCACCATCCGCCGAAGCTGAAGAACGCGGCGACCGTAGCACTCGCGACCGCAGCGAAGATCGGCTCAGACCCCGCGCGTCGATGCACCAGCGGCAATATGTTGTCGATGGTCGAGTGGCCGGAGAACCACGCCCACGCCACCAGGCACAGCAGCACGCCAACCTTCAACAGGTTCGCTGCCGACATCACGCGACGGCTAAGGCGTGTCCCCACGTAGTTGATCCCTGCAAGCCCGATAAGCAGAAGTGCCGGAACCCAAAGCCGCATGTGCTGGGATATTCCCATCATCGAAAAGATGTACGGTGTGGCCCCCATTGCCAAAGCCGCTGCAAGACCTGGATCCATCACGGCAGCGGACATCCAGCCGTACAGAAAAGCGACGCGGCCACCATAGCCCTCGCGCAGATAGACATACTCGCCGCCCGCGTGAGGAAAGCGCACCGCAAGCTCCGAGTAGCAGAGCGCGCCGCACATTGCGATCAGCCCCATGCCGACCCACACCGAGGCCAACAGCGCCGGCGACCCCAGAGACTTCGCCATAGCGGCGGGGGTAAGGAAGATGCCGAGCGCGATCGACTCGCCCATGACGACGGCGATCGTACCTGACAAACCCATCTGACGACGCTGTTCCATTGAGGCACCATCCTACGTGACCCCTCCATAATCGGCATCCATCGAAAGATTGAGATTGTCGTAGATTCAGGCAATTTCTTGCTCCATCCAAGGATGGAACCGCAATTCAATCTTTCGGGCCACGACAACTCCGACGGCTGACTGTAGTGTTGGCACGAATACAGATCAACATGAATTTTTCATTAGCCCACGGCCCCGAAGTGCCGCTTTTCTGCGCGCACCTACAACGGCCCGGGCATGGAAAACGGAGTAGACAAATGCGTAAAACCCTTGCAGCACTTCTCTGGATGGCAGTGAGCACACTAGCCTTTGGACAGCTTCCCAGTGGCACAATCAATGGCCGAGTCACCGACCCGCAGGGAGCCAGCGTTTTGGGCGCGCGGGTCAGCGTCACCAATATAGCTCAGGGCACCTCGCGGCAGACACTTACGAATGCGGAAGGGCTGTACGTGTTCTCTTCGCTCAATGCAGGCGCCTACGATCTGCGCGTCGAAAGCCCCTCCTTCGCCATCACCGAGACGCACGAGCTCATCGTTGAAGCAGGCAAAGCGCGCACCGTCGATGTGGAGCTCTCTCTCGCAGCCTCCCACGCGGTGGTGAATGTAACTGCCGACAACCAGGGCGTCGATCTCTCGCAGTCCATGATTCAGGGACAGATCACCTCGAAGACTATCGAGAACATTCCACTCAACGGCAGAAACTTCCTTGAGCTGGCTTACCTCGTGCCCGGCAACCGCCCCGCTCCTACCTTCGACCCCACCAAGACTAATACGCTCGAGGTCAGCTCCGCCGGCAGCTTTGGAAGAGGCGGCAACATCACCGTAGACGGCGGCGACAACAACGACGAGATCGTCGGCGGAACCCTCGCCAACTTCCCTGAAGATTCGGTGCAGGAGTTCCAAATCGCTACGGCAAGGTTCACTGCCGAGGTCGGTCGCTCCGGCAACAGCATCATCAACATCGTCACCAAGTCCGGGACGAATGACTATCACGGCTCGCTCTTCCTCTTCGAGCGCAACCGCAATCTCCAGGCACTCCCAGCGACCTTCGACCATACTCTGCCCACTCCTCCCTTCGACCGCGAGCAGTATGGCGCATCGTTCGGAGGCCCGTTGCGTAAAGATAACGCGTGGATCTTCAGCTCATTTGAATACCGCGATCAGAACGCTGCGCTTCAGACCGGGACACGCAACTTCACGACCTCGCAGGTACAGCACACTTCGGCCCCTGCGCCGCTGCGCGATGCGCTCTGGTCCTCGCGCTATGATCAGAAGCTTGGCGCAAGCAACAGCCTCATGGTGCGCTACTCCTTCAACCGCTCCACCGACACCGGCGAGGCCACTCCCTCGCAGGCGACACCCTCCTTCAGCGCTGCGGAACGACAGAACTCGCTCAACCGCTTCAACTCCATCGAGACCACTCTCACCACCATCCTCTCGCCCACCCGCGTCAACAGCTTCTCCTTTCACTACGACAATTTTTCCAACGAAATTCCTCCCTTCCCGCAAAGCGATCCCACCACCGATCCGCAACTCAACCTCACTAATGAGTTGATCTTTCCCGACCTCGCGGATGGCGCGAACTTCAACCTGCCGCAGGCCACACACATGAACCGCATTCAGTTCCGCGATGGCTACTCCTGGGCGCTCGGCAAGCACACCCTGCACCTCGGCGGTGAGTTCCAGCACTACTCTGCTGCGGGCGAGATTAATGTCTTCGGCAGCGGCACCGTCATACTGCCCACCGACTTTGCCTTTGCCGATCTCAACGGAGATGGCAAAGTGAATGATCTTGACCTTCCTATCGCCGTTGCGCTCAAGAGCAGCGCTCCTGTGACTCCAGTGCCCATTCCACTGGTCTCAAACAGCTACATCGCGGGCTACGTGCAGGACGACTGGCGCGTCGATCCCCGCCTCACCCTCAACCTGGGTTTGCGTTGGGAGTACGACACCGACATCACCGGCACCTCCAGCGCCCACGATCCCTGCCCCAATCTCACCTCACTGCCCTCCACTCCATGCACATGGATGGCGAATGTTCTCAACCTGAAGAAATCTCCCGACAGTAAAGACTTCAGCCCACGCATCGGCTTCGCCTATGATCCCTACGGTCGAGGCAGGACCGTCTTCCGCGGCGGCTACGGGATCTACTACGACCGCATCATCCTCGAAGCCGCCTCCAAAGAGCTGGTGCAGAACAACCGCGCACTGACGGTGACTCAGTACACCGGCTCCTCCTGTATCTCACCCTACGTCCCCGGAAAGCCAAGCCTCAATGCCTGCTTCGCTCCTCTCGCCAGCTTTGCTCCTGGCTCTCCCAGCCTCCTTGCTCCGTTCAGCGGGCCAAGACAGACAGGCGGAGTCGGCCTGATCGCTACGGGATCTGACACGCACCACCCCATCTACCAGCAGTTCTCCATTGGCCTCCAGCAGCAGTTCGGTAACGACTGGGTTCTCTCTGCTGATGGCCTACACGTCTTCGCGCGCCGCCAGTTGAACGGGCACTTTCTGCGCTCCACCAATTCAACCTCGCCCTATGTCTCCTGCCCCGACAATAACCTTCCCTGCCTAATCACCGATCCGGTGAGTGGCATCTCCGACAGCATCACGATCCTCGAATCGAAGGCCAAGTCCTGGTACGACGGCCTCATCGTCAGCCTGCAGCATCGAAGCTCGAAGCTCGGCCCTATCGGTTATCAGTACAACGTCAGCTACACGCTCTCGAAGACGCTCGACTACTCCGACGACGATCAGCTCACCAACGGCAACGCTAACGAGCAGGTCAACCTAGTTGAAGGAGTCAATCAACCACAACTGGAGAAGGGTTACGCCGTCACCGACGAACGCAGCCGCCTCACGCTCTACGGAGAGGCGCAATTCCCGTGGCATATCTCCGCAGCGCCCATCTACACCTTCGGCTCAGGCGTTCCTGCGGACACCTTTCTACCCGGTACGGGCGCGATCAATGGAGCCAGTGGCTCGCGTCTGCCCCTGCTTGCGCGCAACTCCATTGGCCGCGAGATCAAGAACAGCGACCAGCTCAACGCCGTGATCGACAAGTGGAACGCGTTGCCCGCATGTCCGGCAGCGTATCCCTGCCTCGCCGGTGGAATACTTCAGCATGTTCCCGGCGGCATCAACTTCTATAGCCCCTTCAGCTCGCTTGACCTGCGCCTGAAGAAAGACTTTCTCTTCGGGGACCGCGTAACCTTCAGCCTCATCGGAGAAGCGTTCAACATCTTCAATGAGACCAATATTCGCGGCACAAGCAACAACAACTACTCGGGAAGGAACATCTCCATCGGCCCTTACCAGGCGGCCCAGCACGGCCAGCCCGCACAAGCCGTTCAAAGCAACTTCTACTCAGCCGTCACTACCGCGGGCGGCTTCTTCGGCTCCGGCGGTCCCAGAGCGTTCCAGTTCGCCGCGCGGCTGGCTTTTTAGATGGAGAAACATGATGGATCGCCCATGTCCGGATTCCCGGACATGGCTCCGCTCCACCCAAGCCTTCGCGCCAATAGAAAAATGAGGTCCACCTTGAGTACGCCGGAAGCTGTGACAGTCGATGAGCCGCTTGAACCCACCCATCTTCCTCTCGTGGAGGAAGATGTAGCCATCGGCGCCGTGGCCGCTGCCTACGCCGATTATCGTGTCCGCTTCGAACGCCCGCATGTCCCCGGCATCCTCAAATGCTTTGCCACCCATCCGCCGCTGCTCGAACAGATGATAGCGCTGGCCTCCAGCCTTCTCTTCGTCGACGGCCATCTCAATCGCAGAACCAAGGAGATGATTGCAACGCATGTCTCGGCACTCAACGCCTGTTCCTACTGCCTGGACAGTCACGCATGGTTCCTGCACCAACAGGGAGGCAGCGACGAATTACTGCTCGCGATCTTTACCGGCAATCTCGCCCATCCAGCCATCGACCCCAAAGAACGCGTCCTGCTAAACTTCGTTGCTAAAGTAACCGACGAGTCTTATAAAGTCTGCGCCGCCGATATCCAATCGCTCGAAGACTCCGGCTGGCATCAGCAGCAGATCGCCGAGACTATTCATATCACCGCGCTG
>NZ_DATKQC010000084.1:0-31718 GCF_035532915.1 Edaphobacter sp. | reverse complement strand
GTCCGCCACCGCGGCCCATTTTCGTCTCGGTCACGTGGATCTGAAGCTCGGCACAATCCTGCTCCTGGGAGGTCTCGCCGGTGCGGCCATTGGCGTTCGCGTCATCAAAGCCCTGCGCGCCCTCGGCAATGCCGACCTCGTTATCATCATCACCTACGTCGTGGTCCTGGGCAGCGTGGGGACATTTATGTTCCTGGAGAGTCTCCAGACCTTGCGACGCGGCGCCATGCCACCCAGGCAGTCCCATCCGGTCCGCCGGGTTCCGTTCTTAAGCAAGCTTCCCTTGCAGATGAACTTTCCCCGGTCCAATGTCAGTCATGCCGTCTTTGTTCCGTTCCTCCTCTGCGCATTGGTCGGGATCCTGGCCGCAGTCATGGGAGTGGGCGGCGGTTTCATCATGGTCCCGATGATGGTTTACCTGCTGCGAATGCCGATGCATGTCGCTGTCGGAACAGACCTGTTTCAGATTGTCTTCACTTGCGCCGGCATAACCCTGATGCAGGCGGCTACCAACTTTACCGTCGACATTGTATTGGCGATTCTCGTGGCGGTCGGTTCCACCGTCGGTGCGCAGATCGGGGCGCGTCTGTCTCGCGTGTTGCGCGGAGAGCAGCTCAGGATCGTCCTCGCCAGCGTGGTGCTGGCCACAACTGTGAAGATGGCGATCGCGCTGCTCCTGGAACCGGCGAATTTTCTTACCAGGGCGGCGAGCTGATCGCCAGCGCTGTTTCCGGGCGAACGTGGCAAGGGGTGGGGCCAATGAGCATGTGGTGGCGCAGAAATTCTCGGGCATCCGATGGGCTCGAGAAAGTCGTGCGCTCCAGGTATGCGAGCTTTCGGAAACTCCTCTCGCTCAATAATGAGTGTCTCGAAATCCTCGCCGGTGTCCAGGAGGACTTGCAATACGCGGCCCCCGGCCAAGACGTTTTGGGCGACCGCGTTTCCCTCGTCTTCGACAAGTTGAACCAGGGGATCGCAGAACTTGCCAGGCTTGCGGATCGGAACTACGACCGTTTTGCCGAAAAGGTCCGCTGCCTTCACGCTGAGGTGGCAAAGGAGATCGCAAAACGGGACGAGCTGCCAAGTCCACCGGTTGCTCGATGGTTGTCCGAAGTGGATCAGCGGGACGAGCGCGAAGTCGGCGGCAAGGCTGCGGCGCTCGGTGAGATACGCAACCGCTTGATGCTCCCGGTCCCTAACGGCTTCGTGATCACCGCCGAGGCTTACCGTAAGTTTTGCTGCTCACAAATATGGAAGCAGGTTCGAGACCTCACTCGTTATCTCGACTTGAATGACCTCGCCACGCTGGAGGAAACCTCCGCTCGGCTGGTCAGTCTGGTTCAGGATCTCGAGATGCCGCGCGTGATAGAAGTGGCTCTGACGGAGCGCGCACGTACGGTTCTCTCGGCGGATGCCGGCCTCGCAGTACGTTCCAGTGCGGTCGGCGAAGGCGGCGCCAGGACCTTTGCCGGGCAATTCGCGAGCCTCCTCAACGTTCCCCTGGATGGCGTGATCGATGCATACCGCGAAGTGGTAGCCGGAAGATTCCGCGCCAGGGCGCTGTCGTACCGCCTTTCCGCGGGAATACCCGATGTGGACTGTCCCATCGCGGTGCTCTGCATGCCCACGGTTTCGGCCACGAGTTCGGGCATCATGTACACTCGCGATCCGGCCAATCCCAAAAGCGACCGGCTGTGGATCACAGCGACTCGCGGACTTGCTACCGATATCGCAAGTGGGAGTTCGGGAGCGGATTTGTTTGTCGTCTCCCGTAAAGCTCCTTATGAAATCCGGGAGCAAACCCTGGCTCACAAGGCGGAGCAGGTCTCGTTACGAAAAGGCGGCGGAATCCATCGACAGCCCACCAGCGACGAGGCTGCGTCCAGACCGAGCCTGACCTCAGATGACTTGCATTGCCTTGCCAAATGGGGAGTCCGAATCGAAAAGCACTTCGGATCTCCGCAGGATATCGAGTGGGTTCGCGACCCGCACGGCCGGCTTTGGATTGTTCAATCGCGTTCGCTCGCGCTGGCAGATCATGCGGCCTCTCATTCCAAATCCGCGATCCCCCTTGTTCCCGTCCTCTCCGGCGGGCGAACCATTCATCCCGGCCGGGTTTCAGGACCAGCCCACCTTGTCCCGGAGATCAAGGCCCTCCCTGGCACGCCGCCAGGGGCCATCGTCTTTCTGCGCAAAGCTTCTCCGGAAATTGTCGAGGTCTTTCCCCGAATCTCTGGATTGGTTGCGGAACTGGGCAATGCCACCGGTCACGCCGCCTCCCTGCTTCGGGAATTTGCGATTCCTTCGGTGTTCCAGCTAACCGGGGCATTTGAAACCATCCGTGAAGGCGAAGAGGTCAGCCTGGATGCTATCCAGCCGCGGGTCTTTCGAGGGGCGGCCTGGCCGTCGCGCAACAGAGAAGCTCCCCTGCGCGAGCGCTATCGCGAAGCCTCAACTGATCCCATCGAAGACAAGGTCCTCACTCTGCACCTTCTCGATCCCTCTGCGCTCAGTTTCCGGCCTGCGGGCTGCCGCTCTGCGCACGATGTCCTTCGCTATTGCCATGAGAAGGCAATCGAAGCCATGTTCCTGTTGAGCGATCGTGAGATTGAGCTCGGTTCACCAGCTGCCAGACGCCTGATGACAGCAGCGCCCATCAACATGCATGTGCTGGATCTCGGCGGAGGCATTGCCGGTAATCTCCCCACCCGTGACGTGCGGCCGTCCGATATCGTATCCCGCCCCTTCCAGGCACTGTGGCGGGGGGTCACCCATCCCGGCGTGAAATGGACACGCGATCTGGAGCCCACCTTCGGCGATATTGCCTCGGTAATGGCTAGCTCGCTCAGTTCCTCCGGACCGATCCGCGCGCTCGGCGAGCGAAGCTACCTCATGGTCGCCAGCGAATACATGAACCTCAATTCGCGTCTTGCTTACCATTTCACTCTAGTGGACGCTTGCGTGTCCGACGTTCCCAGCAATAACTACATCGCCTTTCGCTTCGCCGGAGGGGGCGCCACCCGCCTGCGGCGGAATCTGCGCGCCAGCTTCATTGAACAATGTCTCTCGCATTACGGCTTCATCGTCGACCGCCGCGGAGACCTCGTCAACGCCTGGTTCAAAAAGGCGCCTGCCAAAGAAACCGAGTCGAACCTCGACATCCTCGGCCGTCTCATGGCTTCTTGCAGCCAGTTGGATATGTATATGACAGATACCGCGGTCGCAAGATCCTGCGCGCAAGCGTTTCTCGAAGGCAATTACTCGCTGCAAACGGATTCTCCGCCCGCGCGGCAGGAAAAGGTCGTTGGCTTATGAAGACGAACCCTCGGCCTCGCAGGCTCCACTTTCGGAATGTCTCCAGAACGATGCAGGGTCTGGCGATTCTGACCGCCATTTCGCCCGGCGTTTGTGCCGCCCAGATGGCTCCGCCCACGCTGGTCCCGCAAAGCATCTCCATGGGCTCGTTCTACAGTGGCGCCCAGTTGCACATTGAGGGAACGGCTCCGGCGGGTACAGAAGTAGCCGTCATCATTCGCGGCAACGAACAGGACGAGTTTTTCAATCGCAAGAGCCGATACGGCATCCTCTGGCTTAATTCCGACCGTATTCACATCCAACATGCTCCATCCATTTTCCTCAGTTACAGTTCTGGTACTCTTCAGGAAATGCTGAGCCGGCAGGAAATAGATAGAAGCGTTCTCGATGAAACCGCAATTCAGCACCACATCCGCTGTTTATGCCGTTGCAAGTGCAATCTGACCGACAAAGGGCGGCAAACCGGGATCCAGGATTCCCAACCCGACGCAGCATATCGAGGGCAAATTGAGTCGGACTTCCTCAGGCTCAAGAAAGCGGAAGGCGCCTATAGTATGCAGGCCCATTCTGTGAAAATCGTGCTACTTCCCGGGGGCGCTGCAAAGTATCTCGCGGATGTGCAATGGCCGGCCAAATTCCCTCCAGGAAACTACAAAGTGGAGGTTTACGCCTGCTCTCACAGCAAGGTGATCGCCAAGTCCATGGCCAATCTCCAGGTCGCTGAAACGGGATTCCCGTCTCGCGTGCAGCAACTGGCATTCGGATCTCCTTGGGTTTACGGCGCTGGAGCGGTTCTCATCGCCCTGCTTGCCGGCTTTGCTACCGATCTTTGCAGCACACAGCTCGTTCGGCGTCGGCGACACGCCCATGCAGAGGGAGTTGATGAAGTCCAGGGCGCAGTTGAGGAAGTTCAGGCGGCGACCTCTGAAGAAAAGGAAACCGAAACGCTCCATCGCAAATGAGATGCACCATCGGTTCAGCGATCCTGTTTGCGAATGAGGTTTTACCAATGATTGCGTTTCCACCCCGGTTCCATCAAATTGCGATCGCGATCGTCATGCTCGCGATTTCCGCCCCCCCACGTCTGGGCGGCCAACATCCCACCGCCTATCTTGCCGGGCTGAACGACGAGGGAGGAACCTCGACCGACCTTCAATCGAGCCATAAGCTCGACTGGAATGGCTTGCAGTTTGCCAATCAGAGCGGCTCTAGCGAACTGAGAATTCATGGATACTTCCAGGCGGACGGTCGCCTTTTCGGGACCGACATGAAAAACTGCTCCAGGGCCGTGCTGCTCTTCCGTCGGGTTCGGCCTTTGGTGGAAGGGGTCCTTGCCAATCGGCTGGAATTCCGCTTTATGCCTGATTTTGGGGAGGGAAAGAGCGTAATCCAGGAAGTATTCGTCGATTATGCATTCGGCCCGGCTGCAACTCTGGAAGTAGGAAAATTCAAGACCCCGATTGGCCTTGAGGTATTGCGCGCAGACCGCGATATGACCTTTGTCGAACGTTCCACAGCCTCCGGTTTGGCCCCCGTTCGCGATCTTGGTGTTCAGTTAGCCGGCTCCCTCCAGGATAGTTCGATCCACTACGCTTTGGGATTCTTCAGTGGAACAGAAGACGGCTCTAACGCCAATTTTGAATGGACCGGCTCGAAGGAAGGCGTGGCGCGGGTTCTCTATGAACCCTTCGCCGGAAAGCACGATGCCCCCCGGCCCCTCGGAGTTGGAATTGCGGCTTCATCCGGGTTCAATCACGGCTCGCCGCCGAAATTCAGCTCCATCGGGCAGGAGACGTTCTTCCGCTATTCCTCCAGTTCGCTCGTTGACGGCCAGCACCGGCGATGGGCTCCCCAGGCGACCTACTTCTCAGGCCCCCTGGGACTCATGGCTGAGTACATCCTGTCGGGAGAAACCCTGTCTGCAAATAAGAACCGGCGATATATTTCCAACCGCGGATGGAACATTGCTGCTTCCATTATGCTTACCGGCGACAGAAACAAATTCGAAGGGTTTCGGCCGGCACACCCGTTCGTGCCGGGCGACGGTGGACGACATTGGGGAGCCTGGGAGTTGGCGCTCCGTCATAGCGACGTGGTCATGGATGAGATTGCATTCCCGAACTTCGCCGATCCCAAATCCTCCGCGAAGGGCGCGCGCGAGTCCGCCGTGGGGTTGAACTGGCTTCTCAACACCCACGCCAAATGGGTATGCAATTACGAATACACAACCTTTCAGAAAGTAAGGAATACGAACCCTAATCTTCATACCGAGAGAGTCGTAATGGCGGAACTCCAGTTATCCCTGTGATATCGCGGCCTGCTCCTCTCTCTGGAACTCACCCTCGCGCCGCGCAGGTCGGGCGGCTCTGCTTCACCTCGCTTGGATGCGAGGCCCTTTTTTCAATTGAAATATGAGGCGCTTCCGGCTTTGTAGTGGGTGAATCGGGAACAGAAAGTCGAAAGTGAGCATACTGCCATCCGCGCATTCGATGTTTTGCCCGTGTTGAGCATGGGCATGATGGGTGTCATCGGTAGCCACCACATGTGAAGCGCGCACCCGCTCCGCCATCAGCCCATGCAACGGCTCAACCAGATCGGCTACATCGCCGCACCACGCCGATTGCGTGGCCCGCGAGATGTCGAAGCCCTGCCGGGCGAAGATGTCCTCCAACCTTTAAAGAGGCAGGTAATCGGAGAACTTGCTGGTGACGATAAACGCCAGCAGGCCAGGGCCGGCCCTGCCTTTTTCGATCGCAGCTTCCGGCTTGGCTGCGGTTTTCATCTGCGGGCTGTTCCCGTTGATCTCGCAGGCCGGGCAGGCATACTTCTTGCGCACATTGTCGGATGCGCTCGAAGTGGCCGGGAAAGTACTCCACCTGCCAGCTCTCATCGGGGCCGATCTCCTTGCGCGGAACACCGCGGCAGGGACAGACTCGCTGTTCCGCAATCAACTCGTACACGCTTTTGGTAACGGGAAGGTTTTCGAAGTCGGCCACTTGGCGCCGCCCCTTGCGCCGCTTCACCCGCCGGAGTTCCGCTTCCGGCTCGCAATGAGGTGGAACATCGTCCGGGTTGATCGGCTTGCGATCCAGCTCGCCTGCGAAGCTCAGCAGCAACTGGGCCAGATCATCGCCGTTTTCCAGCCGATCCGCGCGCGGTCCGTAATAGTGCTTCTTAGAACGATCCAACTGCAGGGATTTCTACATGAGGAATATGCATAGAAACAGGACCGGGATTCAAAGCTGAGAGATGTGGCCTCCCCTGCCCCGTTTGGCATATCTGCCACGAGTCGGGTGGGGTACTCGGCGATCGCGAGTTCCGCCCTAATACTAGGGTGGCGAACTCGAACAGATTCAGTTTCTCGGCATCGGGTTGCTGTTCGGCGTTGATCCAGAAGCCCCCGTGCTTGTCAGCGAAGGAGAGATCGATCTTTACACGCCAGCCGTGCTGGCGGAACAACCGGGCGGGAAAGTCCTCGAATTGGCGCTCGCCGGGCGCGTCGCCAAAGTACGGATTGGGAAGTCGCCGAACCACGGTTCACCATGGCCACGTCAATTATCGCGGGCATGGTATTTATCATGGCCGGAATACTTGCAGGTGCCGCCCGGCGCGGCTGGGCCGTCGCCATGCAGGTCAACAAGAGGGCCGAATCGGAACTGCCGAGCCGAACCTCAATCTGCAACAGAAATGCCCCTCTTTCGCTATGCCATCGTGCATGACAAGAAGGCATCGAGCTGCTTCCGAATTCCGTTCGCCAGAGAGAGTCAGAGAGACCCGTATCTAGGTTGGTTCGCCGGAATCGACCGGATATAGAGCCGGTCTCCTGAGATGCCGATGGGAGGGCATGCCGGCTCCGGGCCTTCGCGCGATCCATACCAAGCCCTCCCCCAAGCAACGAAGCCCCCGTCCAGCGGTTTTCAGGATAGGCGCGCGGAGCATGATAAGCCGCGGCTGCATTTCCTCGGCATGCCTCTCTCGGGGCCTTGCCCATGAAAAGACGACAGCCGTATGCCGATAGTGGGTTGATTAACCATTCTTGACCTGTCAGGGACAGTGTCCGCAAAAAGGATACGAAGCACATCCCGCGGAGGAAGAGTAGAAGATGTTTGCCATCGTCGGCATTCTGGTTGTTTTCGGCGCGGTGTTGTGCGGGTTCCTGATGGAAAAGGGGCCGGTGCTGGTTCTAGTGCAGCCTTCCGAACTCCTCATCATCGGGGGCGCCGCGTTGGGGACACTGATCGCCGGCAACCCTCTCCACGTGCTGAAGAAGATCGTGAGCAGCGTGGTGCGGGTGGTCAAAGGTCAGGGTTATTCGAAAGCGCGCTATCTGGATTCCCTGAAGATGATGCTTCTGCTATTTAACAAAGCACGCAAAGGTGGCCTCATCGATCTTGAATCCGATATTGAAGAGCCCGAAAAGAGCCCGGTATTGTCGAAGTTCCCGGAGTTTCTCAAGCACCAGCATGCGCGGGATTTTGTATGCGACACCATGCGCATGGCGATCACCGGCGGGGCGACTCCCTTCGATCTCGACCAGATGATGGAACTGGATATGGAGGTTCATCATGCATCGGCGAGCGAGCCTGCACATGCTCTTGCGACCATGGCGGACGCCTTACCGGGCATGGGGATTGTCGCGGCAGTGCTCGGAGTCGTGATTACGATGAGCGCGTTGGGCGGCCCCCCGGAAGAGATTGGCCGCAAAGTCGCGGCGGCGCTTGTGGGGACCTTCCTGGGAATCCTGCTCTGCTATGGAGTTGTAGGCCCCTTGGCATCGATGGTCACCAAAATGATCGACGAGGAGCATGCGTACTACCACGTTTTACGCGTGACGATGCTTTCGTATTTAAAGGGCATGCCCCCTAGCCTGGCAGTGGAGGTCGCCCGGCGGGCGGTTCCCGAACATGTCCGTCCATCCTTCCAGGAATTCGAAAAGGCGTGTCGCCAGAGGGAGACCCTGGTGGAGACAACTGCCGCCTAGCGGCCAGGAAGGACCAATCTCATGCAGGCGACCCATCCCATCGTCATCGTCAAGAAGAAGCATGCCCGAAGCAGCCACCACGGAGGGGCATGGAAGGTGGCTTACGCCGATTTCGTAACTGCCTTGATGGCGCTGTTCATCGTGCTCTGGCTGATGAACGCCAGCAGGCAGGTTCAGGAGGCGGTGGGAGGATACTTCAAAGATCCCCGGGGCACATCCAAGCGGGTTGGAACGAACCGAAGCGGCAGCGACGTCTATGTGCCGATTCGGAAGGAAGACATGATCAAGCTCAAGGAGGATCTTCTTGAGTCGATTCATCACCTCGATCCGCACAACAAGTTCAAGCACCAGATCGAGATCACGGTAACCGCGGAAGGACTGCGCATCGAATTGATAGAGTCTCCGAAAGGGACGTTCTTCCAACTGGGAAGCGCGACGCCCACCGCTGCCCTGCGGGACCTGCTGCGGGCACTTTCTGTGGAGCTTGGCAAGCTGCCCAACAAGATCTCCGTCGAGGGGCACACCGACTCAATGGCGTACGTTCGCCGTGGATACGATAATTGGGATCTTTCCACGGATCGAGCCAACGAGGCCCGGCGGCTGATGGTTGCTGAAGGTGTCCGGCCGGACCAGGTTGTGCAGGTGAGGGGTTTCGCCGACCGGGAGCCACGCGCGGGCCTCAAGCCTGCGGACCCGTTGAACCGGAGAGTCACATTGATTGTGCAGTATCAGGTGGAGAATGCGTCGGAGCAGGCTCTTCCCAGCAGCATTACCAGCCAGGACGCGAGCCCGCCTTCGAATTCACCACTGCTGGTGCCTGCCGGACAAGGACCGGGCCGCGCTGGCCGGTAGGCGCCGCCGTTTGGGCTACCAGGCGCTGAAGGGCCTTCCGCTCTCTCTCCGAACCGAAGAGGAACTTCACTCCGTCGTCCCCGAGCCCCGTTCGCGCCACTCGGGCGCGCACCTCAAGGAAGGAACCGCTGTGGCCGATGCGGAGGGTACCGCAACCATTCGTGGGTACCGGCTGGTGGAATTCCACCTTCATGCCTTCACTACTGATCTCGCGGCACTGTCCTGTAACACTGCCATCCTTCAAAATGAGAAGCACGGGAAGGTCAACCGGGTAACGCGGGGTGCGATATTCGAATTTCTGCATAAAAGTGACTCGGGCTAAGGGCGAATGTGTGCAACCATCAGCATTACGAATTCAAGGCTTGGCCGCCAATACCTCAAAATGTGTAGTTTCCGGCCCGATTTCAACAGAAGGAATCAGAAGAGTAAATAGGTAGAGCTGAATACATGACGGTATGCTGAACCTGCTTTTCCATCCTTCATGTTTTGTCAGGGGTCAGCATGGATGTAGGGTCCTGGTCGGTAGACTCCTCCCCCCCAACAGCAATTCCGGCGACCTCTCTCGCCCAACAACCCGATTCGGAAATCGGCAGATACGACCGAACGTTGAGGATCTCGAGCGAGCGACGAATCCTGATGGTCGAGGAAGATGCCGACCTTGCCAGCTTTCTAACTGCAGAACTTCAGGAGAGCGGTTTTGCGGTGGATATCGTTCGGACTGCGGAAGAGGCAGAGGCAGCGCTTCGCGGCAAGTTCCGATATGACCTGCTGCTGTTGGACATGAATCTGCCGGAAGCGGATGGCATTTGGGCGATCCACCGCTTGCGGGCGATCCTACCCCGCCTGCCCATGCTGGTGCTCACGGCACGTAACGGCGTCGAGGACAAGGTGCGCGCTTTCGATGCAGGCGCCGACGATTGTCTTGCAAAGCCGCTTCCGTTGCCGGAACTGCTGGCTAGAGCTCGCGCTCTCACGCGCCGCAACTCGGGTGTCGTTTCGAATGCCTCCCGAGTAGGAGATCTGACGCTGCACAGAGAAGAACGGCGAGTGGAACGGAACGGCAGGAGAATCGAACTGACGCCCCGCGAGTTCGCCATCCTCGACGTGCTGATGCGCTACGCGGGACGCCCGGTTTCACGGGCCACCTTGTTGAATGAAGTCTGGAACGTGCCGGGAGAGCCGTCCACCAACATCGTCGACGTCTACATGAAGTACGTCCGCGACAAAGTGGATCTTCCGGGAGAGCGCCGTCTCACCCACACCGTCCGGGGTTTCGGTTACGAGCTCCGAGAAACGTGACCCCCCAAGGTCGGGCTGGTTCACCCGGCAGTCAGGGAATACAAGTCAGAGCCAAGCAAGTTTCCTTTTGTTTCATCCTGAACCCGGACGCGATTCGCATCAGGATGGGTGAAGGGGTGATTAAGCCGAGTCGGGCCCACTCAAGAGTCGAGATGCATGCTGATTTGCAGAGGTGATATGGGTTCTCTTGCTGTGCAGTATGGCCAGCACGATGTTGTGCGCTTCAGCGTGGTCGTTGTCACGCCAAACAACCAACTGCGGCAAACCCTCCAGGAGAAGTTAAGTGCCGAACGGTGGAGCGTGTACCAGGCGGGCAGCGGTGCTGGCGCATTGGAACTACTTCGCCGGTTGGATCCGCGAGACCCCGTGGTGCTGTTGGATCCCATGCTGCCCGATCTGGAAGCGGAAGGATTTCGCGCTATTGTTAAGAGTCGCTTTCCCGAAGCTCAAATTGTCATGATCAACTCGCAAACCGGGCAGCTTCTTGCCGGCAGTTCCTCGCCTTCTCCGATTTCGGCAAAGCTGGTCGATTTGATCAACAACGGTGGGACAATTCGGATTCACGGGATGATGCCCCCCTCTCGTGAGCGCATGCAGCCCGTGGTCGAGCGCCGGCGCATGCGAACGGGCCGCATGATCGGTCGCTCGGAGGCTATGCGGCGGACATGGGCCGTCACCCGCATGGTTGCCGCTCGCAACACAACAGTTCTGATCACGGGCGAGAGTGGCACCGGAAAGGACGTGCTGGCGCAAGAAATCCACCTGCTCAGCGGACGTAAGAACCAGCCGTTTGTTGTGGTGAATTGTTCCGCCATTCCCGAGGCGTTGCTGGAGGCGGAACTATTTGGCTACACCAAGGGAGCTTTCACCGGCGCCGTGCAATCTCGGATTGGACGTATCCATGCCGCGCATGGAGGAACGCTGTTCCTCGATGAAATCGGAGATATGCCGTTGGCACTGCAAGGAAAGATCCTTCGCTTCCTGGAACAGGGTGAGGTGCAGAAGCTGGGAGGCAATGACAATATCAAGGTGGATGTGAGGGTCATTGCGGCCACCAATGCCGATCTCAAGCATCTGGTAATCAACAAGCAATTTCGTGAAGACCTCTATTATCGGCTTGCAGTGTTCCCCATCCACCTGGCGCCGCTGCGGGAGCGCATGGACGACCTGGAATCGCTGGCCAGCGCCATGATGGCGCGATTCCATCCCAACGTTGAGCTCAGCGGCGAAGCCCTCGCCATCCTGGCCCAGCACAACTGGCCGGGAAATATTCGCGAGCTGCGCAATGTTCTCGAGCGGGCAGTGGTGCTGGCCGGTTCCGGATGGGAAATCAAGGGCGAGCATATTCTTCTGTGATCGCCTCTCCCGTCTTGGGACGGCCGATTCATTTTGGCACACCGCGTGCAAACGAGATAGGCAAATGCTGCCGAGCTCTCATGCAGTTCCAATCAGCGCGGTTGATCCGGCACTGCTGACCGATCCACGAACGTTGGCAGACGCATTTGCCGAGTTCATATCCGCTTCTGCTCAGTTGGAGTCGTCGTATCGTGGACTCCAGCAGAAGGTCACCCACTTAAGCGGCGAACTGGCTGACCGCAATGCGGCGCTGACCCGGACTCTGGTGGAGAACGATCACATCCGCAGAACCCTTCAACAGATGATAGATTCGCTGCCTTGCGGCGTGTTGGTGGAGGATGAAAGCGAAACCATCGTCACCATCAATCCCGAGGGGCGCCGACTACTCGGGATCGAAGCTCGCGGCCTGAAGAGCCTTCAGGAACTTTCGCAGGCTAGCGGCGTCGATTTCGAAGCGCTGGCAGGGTCGCAAAGCGATCATCGAGACACTGAACTGCGCCTGCACGCGGAAAGCGGCCAGCGCTGGGTGGCAATCGGACGGCGGGAACTCACCTGCTCGTCGGCAGGCCAAGAATCCGCCTCTGTTCCTTTGCGCAGCATCTGGATCCTTCGCGATGTAACCGTGACCCGGCAGGCCGAGCAGGAGCGGGAGGCTGCGCGACGAGCCACTGCGTTAGCGGAAATCTCATCCATCCTCGCTCATGAGATTAGAAATCCGTTAGCCAGTCTCGAACTGTTTGTGGAATTGATCGCAGGGGATCCTGGCGCAGCGTCGCAGTGGATCGCCCATTTGCGAGCCGGCATCCGCACCTTGTCAGGAACGGTGAACAACGTGTTGAGCATGAACGGGGAGAACAATCTCCGCTTCAGTGCGCTCGATCTCGCGGCCTGTGCGCAGGCCGCGGTGGACTTTGTGCGACCGATCGCCGAACAGGCCAATGTCGCGATTTCGTTTCATTCGGCCACAGAGGCAACCACCATTCAGGGCAACGAAGATGGAATTCGTCAGATCATTTTGAACCTCACCTGTAATGCCATCCGGCATACTCCACCGAAAGGGAGAGTGGATGTGCGAGTAAGCCGCGAAGATGGGCCCGCCGGGAGATTTGCTGTAGCGGAGGTGTGCGATACAGGGTACGGGATTCCCGAGGACCAGTTGGAGCGAATTTTCGAAGCAGGCTTTAGCGGGACTGGAGAAACTCCCGGTCTCGGCCTGGCGGTGTGTGAGCGTCTGATGCGGCAGCACCGCGGAACGATTAGGGTCTCGAGTCGATTGAAAGAGGGCAGCAGCTTTCACCTGGAGTTTCCGGAATCGCAATCATGACTGAACAACCATCCTTGCTGGTAGTCGATGACGAGCCTGGCATTCGGACCGCGCTCCGCGCCAACTTTCTGCGCCATGGCTGGCGGGTTGAGGCGGTGTCGGGCGCGCGCGAGGCGATTCGACATCTCGCGGCCCGGACCTTCGACCTAGTCATCACCGACATGCGCATGCCGGATGGCAACGGCATGGAAGTCATGCGCGCGGCCCGGAACGGAAGCACCACGCCCGTCATTTTGCTGACCGCATACGGCTCGGTTCCCGATGCGGTGACCGCCATGCGCGATGGGGCATTGGATTATTTGACCAAACCGATCCCGTTCGATCGTTTGCAGGCCGTGGTTACTCTGGTGATGCAGCGTGCCCATCAAGCGCGGGCCTGCCATGCGAGCGGAGACGGAGAAATTGTGGGAAGATCGCCGCTGCTTATGCGCGCGCTACAGCGAGCGCGCGCCGCTGCGAGCACTGGCGCAGATGTTCTGATCGAGGCGGAGAGCGGGACTGGCAAGGAGTTGCTGGCGAGGTTTATCCATCATGCCAGCGACCGCAGCGGCAAGCCGTTCATTGCGGTCAACTGCGCCGCGGTACCTGAACCTCTCCTGGAGAGTGAGCTGTTCGGGCATGGACGGGGAGCGTTTACCGGGGCCGTCGCTTCTCGTGCCGGCAAGTTTGAACTGGCCAATGGGGGCACCATCCTGCTGGACGAAATCGGCGACCTACCGCTGGATCTGCAACCGAAACTGCTGCGGGCTTTGCAGGAACGCGAAGTCGAGAGGCTGGGCGAAGGGCGTCCGCTTCGATTAAATATCCGAGTGGTGGCGACCACGAACGTATCCCTGGCCGATCGAGTGGCACAAGGCAGGTTCCGCGCGGATCTGTATTATCGCCTGAACGTCATTCCCTTATCCCTACCCGCGTTGCGCGATCGCCATGAGGACATTCCTCTTCTTGCCTGGTACTTTGCAGAGAAGTTCGCCGCACTGGCGCGCGGGAGAGTTCCCCGGTTGCATCCGGAGTTCATGAACCGGCTTCAGTCGCACTCCTGGCCTGGGAATGTGCGAGAGCTCGCCAACTTCATGCGCCGGGTATTGACCCTCAGCGACACGCTTGACATCGACGCGGAGTGCTTCGACGCCGAGTTTCCATCGCCTCCTCGCGGCGACCGGAAGATGCTGCCCGTGGCGGCAGCGCTGCCGAGTGCGGCGGGCACGCCGATTCGGGAAGTGGAGAGGCAACACCTGGAAAACACTCTGGCCTTGACGGACGGAAACCGCACACGCGCCGCGGAGCTTCTCGGGATCAGCCTGCGCACTCTCCGCAACAAGATCCGCGAGTATGGACTTCCACCAAGGAGGTACGCGTAAATGGCAACCACTCCTTTGCTGCAGGCCCTGGAGGGATTTCTCACAGTGGCTGACGATCGGCAGCGCCTGGTGGTGACAAACATGGCCAACGCGGACACGCCCGGGTACCACACCCGGGACCTAGACTTCCAATCTGCCATGCGCCTTGTGATGAATTCGCAGGGAGGGGCGCAGGTCGAACCCGCGACACTGGAGCTGACCGACCTTCCCGCACGGCCTGACGGAAACAACGTGAACGTCGACCGCGAGAGCATGATGCTCGCCCAGATCCAGCTTCAGTATCAGATGGGCGTGCAATTAATCGAAGAGCAATTCCACGAAATGCTCACTGCGATCAAGGAATAGAGGGAGACCGACCATGGGCAGCATGTTCTCTATGATCAGCATCAGCGCCTCCGCGCTGTCTGCCGAACGACAGCGGGCGGAAGTTACGTCCGCCAATCTGGCCAATGCAGAAACCACGCAAACGGCAAGCGGCGGTCCCTATGTTCGCAAGGAAGTCGTGTTCAGCTCTAATGGTCCCGTGCCGTTTGGATCGGTGTTAGATCGCCTTGGAGAAGAAGGCGGCACAGTTCCTGGGTCGGTTCGCCTGGCCCAGGTGGTCGATGATCCGACCCCGCCCGTGATGCGGTATGAGCCCGGCAACCCGGCCGCGGATAAGAACGGATTCGTCGCTTACCCCGCGATCAATCCGGAGATGGAGATGGTGGATCTGATGAATGCGACGCGCTCCTACCAGTTAAACGCGTCGGCAATCAGCGCTGCCAAGCAGATGATTCAGGAATCAATCGGCATCTTGAAAACCACATAAGGGAGCCTGTGGATGAACACCGTCAGCTTTGGCAACATCCCGAATGTGCCGGTTCCGAGTGTGGGTACTAACGCGGGTACTCCAGATCCGGGCATCGAAACGAGCGGGGCGAGCTTTTCCGACATTCTCAAAAGCGCTGTGCAAACCGTGGATTCCCTTCATACCGGCGCGGCGGCGCAAGTGGCACAGTTGCTGCAAGGGGGAAGCGGTGATCTTAACCAGGTCATGATTGCTGTGGAGAAGGCGGACGTCTCTTTTCAGTTGATGATGCAGGTGCGCAACAAGATCGTGAGCGCGTATCAGGATATTGCACAGATGCAGTTTTAGGACTGATGGCAAATGGCTGGGTATACCAACGCAAGCGTGCAACTCAAGCAGTTCTGGTCGAGCCGAAACGGACGCCAGAGAGCGCTTCTTATTGGCGGCGCGCTTGCTACCGGCGTGCTCGTGGCGTTATTCGTGCGGCTCATCGGAGTGCCGGACTATAAGACGTTATCGAGTGGACTGGAGCCGGCCGACGCCCAGGCACTCGCCGCCGCGCTAGATCGGCAAGGCATCTCCCACACGATCAGCGCCGACGGAAGGACTCTCAGCGTGCCGGCAGACAAGTTGGATGCGGCCCGCATGCAGATGGCCTCCGACCAGGATCTGCATAGTGGCCAGATGGGATTCGAGATCTTCGACAAGAGTTCCTGGGGCGAAACCGAATTCGATGAGAGGGTGAATTACCAGCGCGCTATGGAAGGCGAACTCGCCCGTTCCATCGAAACCCTCGGAAACGTTGAAAGCGCCAGAATCCACCTGGTCATGGCATCGGATTCCATCTTTGTCGATCAGCAACAAGGGGCAAAGGCATCGGTCATTCTCAAGCTTCGGCATGGCACGCTATCCAAGGATGAATCTCTCGCCATCTCGCGGCTTATCGCCGGCGCCGTGAACCGACTGAAACCTGAAGATGTGGCGATTGTGGATGCCGATTCGGGCCAGTCGCTGAACGGCGGCATGGATGCGATGGAGGGTTCGGGGGGAAGCACCGAGTTGTCCACACGGCTGATCAGCACGCTGGAGCCGGTGGTTGGCGCCGGCAAGATTCGCGCCAGCGTCAACATTGACTACGATCGCAACACGACCGACGAGAACCAGGAGAAATACGATCCCGCCGTCAGTGCGGTACTCAGCCACGAGAAAACGGAAGATCAATCCGGAGGGAACGCCATTCCTGCAGGAGTCCCCGGAACCGCGAGCAACGTTCCGTCAGCCGCGCAATCCAAGCCGGCGGCCGTACCTGAGACGCAGCATTCCATAACGGAGAATGCACAATATGGCGTGAATCGGACGGTCATTCACACGGTTACGCCTGCCGGCCGCATCCAGCGAATTACTGCCGCCATCCTGGTGGATGACGAAGTGGTAAGGAGCGTCGATAACGGCAAGGTGCATTACTCAAGGCGTAAACGATCGCAGAAGGAGCTCGCGCAAATCAGGAGCCTAGCCGAAGCGGTCGTTGGGTTCGATGCGAAGCGAGGCGATATCCTCACGCTCGAGAACGTTTCGTTCGATACGGATTCCGACGATATCGAAGATGCGGCGCCATCCCGCCTCGATCAATTTCAAACAGCCGTCTCGGACTCATCACCGGCATTGCGGCCGCTCGCCCTCCTTGCGCTCTTTGTTCTGGTATACCTTCTCGTCGTCCGTCCGGTGCAGAGGCACATCCTCACTTCCGGACCCGCAGTCACAGCGACGCCGCCACGATTGCCGCAAGAATCCATGGAGTCGTTGCCCGGCGCATCCTCAGAAGCGGGTTCGGCACGCGCGGCGCAGCTAAAGGGACAAGCATTGGAAATCCTGCGCCAGAATCCATTGCAGACCACGCGGACGGTGCAGGCGTGGCTTCGCGAGGAGAACTCATGATCCGCGCCGAAGAGGAGAAAATCAGCGGCCCCCGCAAGGCGGCCATCCTGCTATCCGCTTTGGGAGAAGAGGCGGCGGTGCCCGTATTGAGAAGCTTGGCCGCGGAAGAACTGGAGCGGATTGTAGTGGAGATTTCCAAAATGGGGCCGGTTCCGTTGCCGATTACCCTTCAGGTTTTGGAGGAGCACCAGGAACGAGTGTCCGCGGAGGAGTTCCTCACCGTAGGAGGACAGGATGTGGCACTCCGGCTTTTGGAGAGAGCCATTGGGGAAGATCACGCACGGAACGTCGTGCAGCGGCTCACCCAGGCCACCGAAAGCCGGTCCTTCCGTATCGAGGCGTTGAAGAAAGCAGATCCGCAGCAACTGGCGCGATTCCTCATGGGCGAACATTCTCAGACCAGAGCCCTGATTCTCCGCCACCTTGATGCAAGGCAGGCTTCGGCCCTGCTGATGAAGATGGAGCCCGAAGTACGGTCGGACTGTGTGCGACGTCTCGCCAGTCTGGGCAGTTTCTCACCGGAAGTGGCGGCAAAGGTATCCAATGTTCTCGATAGGCGTTTGCGATCCTCCGGAGACCAGTCTCGGGCTTGTGGCGAGGGCTTGAGAAGTATTGCAGAGTTGCTGAACCGACTGGGACCTGCCGTAGCTCGGGAAATCCTCGAACATATCGAGCGGGAGGAACCCACGCTGGCGGTGGGCATTCGCGACCTCATGTTTACGTTCGAGAATTTTCTCGAAGTTCCCGAGCAGGAGATGCGGGAGCTGATGAATTCAATTGACAAGAGGACGCTCACTATCGCTTTGAAGGGAGCCAGCGAAGATCTACGGAGTCATTTCTACCGCACCATGTCTTCACGCGCAGTGGAGATGATGAAGGAGGATTCTGACGCGTTGGGACCGATCCGCGGTAAAGACGTTATCAAGGCGCAGTCTGAGATCGTTGCCATTGCGCGAAAACTCGAGGCCGAGGGCAGGATTGCATTGAAGAGCGAGGGTGAAGACGAGTATGTCCTTTAGCGGCGCGAATTATAGCGGCACCTTTCCGACGCCGATCTCGGCATTGCAGTATCCGGATGTCTCTCCCTCCTTCGACGCCGCCGATCAGGAACCGGAAGCCGGTCTCTCAACCACGCGCGCCGAGAAACGGCGACTCGAGACAGAAGCCTCCGCAGTCGAGATCGAGGCCCGAATCCGCCAGGAGCGTGCCGACGCAGTAAGCCGGGCGGAGCAGCAGCTCCGGCATGAGTACGACCAAAAGCTGGCGTCAGTCAGGTCGGAGATTGCGAAGGCAATCGAAACTTTCCAGGCGCAACGCGCAGACTATTTTGCGCGAGTGGAGGCTGAGGTCGTTCAACTTGCGCTGGCGATTGCCGCGAAGATTTTGCGCCGCGAAGCACAGGTCGATCCGATGCTGATCGCCGCTTTGGTCCGAATGGCGGTAGACAAGATGCGCGAAGGCTCCGGCGTGACAGTCCGGGTGGGGAAGGGCTGCGGAGCCGATTGGACACGATATTTCGCGGGATGGCCAAATCTGCCGCGCGTTGAGGTGGTGGAGGATCCCGAGGTGAGCGATCAGGATTGCATCCTAGAGACGGAGCTCGGGACCGCGCATTTCGGGCTCGAGACACAGCTCAAAGAAGTAGAACGCGGTTTCTTCGATTTGCTCGCGCTGCGGCCGGTGACGCGATGAGCTTGGCTCTTCTGGCTCCGTACGCGCGCCACCTCGAATCGAGTTCCACATTGCGATGGAAGGGCCGCGTTAGCCAAGTGATCGGAAACCTGGTGGAATCGGAAGGCCCCTTCTGTTTCCTTGGCGAATCGTGTGAGATCATCGACGCGCACGGGCGGCGCTATGCCGGTGAGATCGTTGGCTTCCGCGGATCAACGATGCTCTCCATGACCGCCGATCCACTGCGCGGCATTCGTTTCGGGGACCAGATCGTGACTTGGGGGGTGCGTCCGTCCGTTCGAGTGGGCCCGGGTTTGCTCGGCCGCGTGGTTGATACCGCAGGCAACCCGCTGGACGGCAAAGGCGACTATCGCGCCACGGATGTGATGCCCATCAACGGCGCGGCGCCTTTGCCGCTGGCCAGGGTCCCGATCCGCGCCCCGTTGAGCTGCGGGATTCGCGCGATCGATGCTTTTCTAACCTGCGGCCGCGGACAGCGTCTGGGTATCTTCGGCGGTAGTGGCGTGGGGAAGAGTACCCTGCTCGGCATGATGGCGCGTGGAACCGCCGCGGAAATGACCGTGCTGGCGCTGGTGGGCGAGCGCGGCCGCGAGGTTGGAGAGTTCCTGGAAGTTCTCGGTGAGGAAGGCCTGCGCCGCGCCGTGGTTATGGTCTCCACTTCCGATCAGTCGCCGTTGGTGCGGCTGCGAGCGGCGCTTGCGGCGACTGCGATGGCCGAGTACTTCGCAAGTCTTGGCCGGAACGTGCTCCTGATTGTAGACTCCCTCACCAGATTTGCCATGGCGCAACGGGAAATTGGTCTGGCCGCGGGAGAACCGCCCACCGCCAAGGGGTACACGCCCTCGGTTCTCAACGCGCTGGCCCACCTGGTGGAGCGCGCGGGCAACTTTTCTCAAGGCAGCATTACTGCGTTTTATACGGTGTTGATGGAAGGCGACGATCAGCAGGATCCGATCGCTGACACGGTGCGCTCCCTTCTGGATGGGCATGTGGTTCTAAGCAGAAATCTTGCCATGCGCAGCCATTATCCCCCGATCTCGATCCTCGACAGCATCAGCCGTCTCATGCCGAATGTGGCCAGCGATGCGCACCTGGCGAAGATCAAGGAACTGCGATTGCTGATGGCTACCTATGCTCATTCCGAGGACTTGGTCCGCATCGGCGCCTATCAATCCGGCGCAGATCCCACGCTCGACAAGGCGATCCGGACCCTTCCGGCTCTAAACGCTCTCTTGCAGCAGAATCAGGCAGTCCGCTCCAGCTTGGAGGAGACGGTTCAGCAAATCATGGCCATTCCTATGTGAGGGTGAGGGAGAAGGGATGCGGAGATCACCGCAGTCGGGGAGGCGTGCGGGGTTCTCAAAGGCAGAAACATGGGATTCAAGTTTTCACTTGCGGCTGTGCTGCGCCTTAAGCAAAGCATCGAGAAACAGGAGGAGCTTGCACTTCAGAAGGTCCTCGTGGAAATATCGCAGGTCCAGCATCGGATGGAAGCCTTGACTGCGGATATTTTGCATGCACGCCAGTTGCTGGAGCAGGCCATGCGGGAAATGCTCCCCGCCGTGCTCGTCGAATCCATGACCAATCGGATCGAGGGTGCCATGGATCGGAAACAGGAACTGAGTCATGCCCTTGCTGAACTTAGCCGGCAGCGCGAAATCCAACTCAGGAAGTACCAGGCTGCTCGCAACAACTGCCAGATGCTGCACGACATGCAGGCACGGCAACAAGATGCCCATGCGCGGGAGCGCGAACACGCTGAGCAGAAGTTCCTCGACGAAATCTTCGCCGCCCGCGCGCAGCGGAGCTGACCCAAAGCGATGACAGGCGAGGATAGCTCCTTGATTTCGACTGACCCGTCGCAGGTCTCGGCAAACCTTGCCCAGTTTGTACGGCAAGAGTTGCCGAGTTGCGGGTGCGGAATGTGCGCAGTGGCGCCGCAATTATGCGCAACTGCTTTGTTTTTAGCGCACTGCTGAATAGGACTGCCTGTCGCAGGTACCCAAAAATCTGGCGTCATGCGTGCATAAAGAAGTGCGTGCGCATTGCAGCCGAAAAATCCGTGAATCTGAATTCCGCCCCCGTCTCGCCGGCGAATATCGCCACGACTAAATCGGGCTTTGTCGCGCTGCTCGCCAGTACGGCTGCGCGGACTGAGGGTTCTTGGACCCGGCGTGATGTCCCGCTTGCCCAGCGACAGCCCGACTCGGATAGAGGCGTGGCTTCCGCACCGGAAGCGGCACCCCTCGGCGCGAATGCCATCCCGGAGAACGCCGCCCATCAAGCAACGCCGCGAATCGATGTCACCGCTGTTCTCGAGCAACCTCCTCCGTCGCCCGTGCATTGCGACAGCAGAAATACCAGCCGATCCAATGGCCGCGAGGAACAACGTCGCGCACATCGCAACGCGACTGCGATCCCTGTTATGGCCTGCGAGGAGCTCATCCCCACTCAGGTCTGGACGGCTCTTTCCGCGCCGCTTTCCAGGCGGGAATCGGCGCCGGCAGCGGGTGGCGGGCTAGAATCGCAAAGTCTGAAACTGGCCGAGGGGACTGTTGCCGCCCAGCAACTCGCCAAAGCAGACCCACTATCGCCACTAACTCTCTCAGCCGGGGCGCTCAAGGGTGAAGCGAGCCTCTCCGACGCACCGCAGAGCATCCTCGCCCCCTCCGCCGCCAACGGGCCGGGGGCCATTGTCGCTGTCCGGCCGACGAACGGTGGATCGCAGTTACCTGAGCTAATCGGAAGAACTACAAGCAGCGGCACAGCGAGCCAGCGCGATGGTGGAAAAACCCCGGAGCCGCCGGCGCGTGACTCAACGAGCAACAGCCGGGCGGCAGGGCAGCCGGTTGCCAGTCTCTCAAAATCTGGTCCGGAAATACCTAACCCAGCCAGTTCAAGTTTGCCGCTGACGCAGAAAGCCAACTCGCAGGATAAGGCCTTCGCTATCGGAACCTTTGTCGAAGCTAGCAGTTCGGAGATCACCAACGTCATCTCGCTGCCGGATGGTTATTCCCAGAGCCTCGCGTCTGGGGCGGGCGCAATCAAAGACATCGGCAGCGTGACCGCAAAAAGCGACGGAAGAAATGAGCAGGGCGAGACTACCGCGAAAACTCCAGATTCACCGGCTCACAATTCCACAAGCAGCAATCGCGCGCCGCAGCAACCGGATTCCGGCTCCTCCAAACCCGCACCGGAAGCGGTCAGGTCGCCGAGTTCAGGTTCTACGCCGATTCAGGCAACCGCGTTGCAGGGAGCGGCTCACCCAATCGAGATCTCTGTCAAGAGTTCTGAATCCGTTCCGCAACCCCTCCGCTCTGCCAGTCAGATGCCAGAGGGGCATGCGCCTGCGGCTGCGGAAGCATCCGTGGTCAATACCGCCAGCCTGATCCAAAAGGTGAACGAATCCGAATTACGGTTAGCCATGCATTCGAGCGATTTCGGAGCCATTTCCATTCGAACCTCACTTTCACCGCAACAAGTATTAACTCAAATTACCGTCGATCACGACGGCTTGGGCAACGCCCTCTCCGCCCACGTTCCAGCGATGCAGGCGAAGCTGGGAAACGAACTTGGCATAAGAACCGTCGTGCAGGTGAATGAGAATGGCTCGGCATTTTCCGGTGGCGGAAACAATTCCCCGCAAAGCGGGCAACAAGGTTTTCAAGCGGCGCCGGCGCAAAACGCGATCCCGAAGGCGTCCGCCGAGAGCGTAGTTCAGGGCACCCATTTAGCTGGCACCGGAGCCAGTGATCGCCGCTTGGACATTCGGGTTTAGTTCGGTCGCCCCGTGAGGGCAGGAGGAAAGTGCAATGAACATTCAGGGAATGCTCCCATTGATCAGCGCACCGTTGCACTCGCAAACGGCCAGCGCCAACTCCACTTCAGGAACAGGTAGTTCCGGCGGCAGCACCAACGGGACATCCTCCTCCAATCTGCAGACCATGTTCCTTAATCTTCTGGTGACCGAGCTGCAAAACCAGGATCCGACTCAGCCCGTCGACCCGACCCAGATGGTCGGGCAGATGATTTCCCTGAACGAACTGGACCAACTCATATCCATAAATCAGATTCTTTCAGGCTTGGGCGCGCCGCCAAGCGGTGGAGGCTCGAATGCCGCGCAATCCGCCGAACCTTCGAAATCCGGTGCCCACAACCTGGGCCTTTCAACATTGGCCCGCGCCACGGAGCCCTTAGCGTTTCAGGCTTTTCCTGCCAATGCAAGCTCTCCTGACTCGCTCATGAGTCTCTACAACCTCTACGGCAATATTGGCGCACTGGCGACAGGCTCCAACCACTTCACCACATACGGAGGCAAGTAGCATGTCAGCTTTCTCGATTCCCCTTTCCGGCTTAGCGGCTGAGTCCGCTGCCCTGAACGCCATCGCCAACAACCTCGCGAACCTGAATACAGACGGGTACAAGAGCCAAAGCATCAGCTTTGGCGACCTTTTCAATCAGATGCAGGGCGTCTCTGGCAACGGTGATCCGATCCAGGTCGGTTCCGGAGTTGAAGTGGGAGGAATTACTTCCGACTATTCCAACGGATCCGTCAACTCGACGGGCATTGCCACCAACATGGCTTTGCAGGGCAATGGCTTCTTCGTCGTAAGGAACTCCGGCGACAACCAGATGAGTTTCACGCGTGATGGAAATTTCAGTATGAACGCTCAGGGCCAGCTTTGCACTTCGGGTGGCCAACTGGTCCTGGGCTATCCGGCCGCAAACGGCCAGATCTCGTCCGGCGCCGCTCCCGTCCCCATCAACCTGAATGACCAAAGCACAATTCCCAGCGTGGCAACCAGCAGTTTTCAGATGACCACCAATCTGGATGCCAATGCTGCGACCGGAGCCACGTTCAGTTCCCCCATCTCGGTTTACGATTCCCTCGGGAACGCGCACGCCCTCACGGTTCAATACACCAAGACTGGGTCCAATACTTGGAGCTACAGCGTCACCATTCCTTCGGCGGATGTGGGCGGGACGGGCACAACCACGCAAGTTGCTTCGGGTACGTTGACCTTCGACTCGTCAGGCAACCTGACGTCCCCGGCATCTCCCGTCAGCGGAATCAAGATCTCCGGTTTGGCCGACGGAGCAGCCGACATGAGCCTGAGTTGGGACCTGACCGGATCGGGAGGCGCCTCGCTCCTGACGCAACAGGCATCCACCAGCGCCACCGCGTCGACCACGCAGAATGGCTATGGCGTAGGAACGTTGACCGGGTTTTCAGTTCTACCCGATGGAACCATCCAGGGGCAGTTCAGCAACAACCAGACTCTGGCGCTGGGCCAGGTGGCCGTGGCAAGCTTCAGCAACGTTCAGGGCCTGACTCAGACTGGAAATGGCAATCTGGTTTCGACAGCGGCCTCGGGCGCCGCGGTGATCGGGAAGGCGGGAGCCGGCGGCAACGGAAGTATTGTCGGAGATGCGGTGGAGAATTCCAATGTGAACCTGTCCGCCGAATTCTCCAGCATGATTGTCGCCCAGCAGGGATACGAGGCGAGCGCGAAGGTTTTGACTACCATGAACCAGATCTCGCAAGCCACGATCCAGCTCATTACATAATCCCTTCGCCGAATGAGTTGTTAACGAACGATTAGAGGTATCCGCCAGGAGCGTGCTGCTTCTGGCGGATATCCGTCGCCTCCTGCCCATTCTCATCGCCATCTCACTCGGCGGCGGGGGCTGCCGCGTTCCATTATCCGTCCGCAAGGTACGGATTTTACGCTACATAGCAGCAGGCCAGCACAGACTCACGCCAACCTCCATTCCCCTCTAATTGCGGCACCGCGATTGCATGGTCGGAAGTGAGAATATCCGCCTTCAATCGTCCGTCCCCGGTTCCTATTCCGTTTTGGGGTGGGAATGGGCAACGACAGCAGGAGCGAGCTCCACCATGAGTACTGCCGCACACAGAGTTGGTCCGCAAGTCATCGAAACTCCTGCGCCCGGAAACGGTACGCATGAAGACGATCTATTGGCGAACATGCCCTGGCTGCCCTGCACGCTCACAGTCGAGCTGCCCGTCGCTCGATTTACGATCGGGGATCTTCTTGCTCTTGCCGAGGGCTCTATCGTCGAAACCGCATGCCACCACACTAGCGACCTGCCCCTGCGGGTGAACAGACTTCTCATTGGCTGGAGCGAATTCAATGTGGTCGGAGACCAGCTCGCAGTCAGGATTACCGAACAGGTATGATTTCATCCAAACCGATTCAATCGTTGTCTTTTTGCGAGGAAGAAGATGTGCCAATCGCCGCTTCGTTCGCGGGGACGCTTCGGGCTTTTGGTAAAAAGCAACAGTTGGAGCTATCGCGCTCGCGACCGTTGCTTGCTGCCACGGCTGCGCAAAAGCTGCCATCTACCGGCCCCGCCTTTCTTCCCAAAGATACGGAGACAAGCGCAATCGGGAAATTACCGCAGCCCGCTAGTGGGCGGCTACTTTCGGAAAAATCGTCTTTGGCGCGCAAACGCACTAGGCCACAGAGATCTTCCTTGCTTGCCAGGGCATGGCGCTGGCTGCAAAAACAGCAGGCGTTCTCTGCAAAGAAGCAGTTACGTGTCTGTGAAACAGTTTCTCTCGGGGAAAAGCGCTTTGTGGCTTTGGTCCAGATTGAGAGCCAGAGATTCCTGATTGGAGGGGGAGCTTCCGGCGTCTCCTTGCTCGCCGAATTGAACAACGAATCCGAGCAGGATGATAGTTCGGTTCTCGATACGAAGGATGCTTCCCGGGCTCTTCAGCCGATTGCATGCGCTGGGGGCCGGTCCAGATGAAACGGCGATTGTTCGTCCGGTGTGTCTCGCTAGCCGCGTCCTTGTTTGTCGGCGTAGGGACATCCGCGGCAGCCGGGGTCGGCCCTATGCCGATAATCCCGGCTCACCCCCCCGCTCGCAGCGTGCGCGCTCCAGCCCCCGTCACGCCGCTCGCCGCCAACCCCGTCAACAATGGAATCCAGATCCAGGGTTTACCCGGATCGAACGTTCCCTGGTCCATTGTGATTCTGCTGACGGCCTTGACCATCGTGCCGTCGCTCTTGGTGTGCATCACGCCCTTTGCGCGCTTGCTGATTGTTTTCCACTTTCTTCGTCAGGCCTTGGGCCTGCAAACCACTCCCTCGAACCAGACTCTCATCGGCCTCTCTCTCATTCTGACGTTCTTCCTGATGCAGCCCGTTGCTCGGGAAATCTACGACAGCGCCATCTCACCTTTGCAGACCGGTCGCATCTCCGCCATGGATGCCCTGCAAAGAAGCGAAGTGCCGCTGCACATATTCATGGCCCACTATGCGCGGGAGAAAGATGTCGAGCTTTTTCTCCGCCTGGCGGGAGAAAACCGCCCGAGATCGATCGATGACATCTCCATGCGCGTCCTGGTTCCCGCCTACATCCTTTCCGAACTCAAAGCTGGCTTTCAGATCGGTACTGTTCTGTTCCTGCCCTTCCTCATTGTGGACATGGTGGTAGCATCCATCACCACATCCGTCGGCATGCTGCAGTTGCCGCCGGTCGTCATATCAACCCCAATCAAGTTGCTGCTCTTCCTCATGGTGGACGGCTGGCACCTCCTGATTGGCTCGCTCATGATGAGTTTCAGGTAAGGCCATGGATGTCGATCAGGTTGTGTCTATCGGACGCTTGATGCTTAACGAGGCGCTTATCCTCGCGGCACCAATTCTCGCGGTTGCCGTAGTCGTCAGCTTGCTGGTCAATGTCTTTCAGGTCCTCACCTCGTTGCAGGACACCACCATAAGCACCGTCGCCAGGCTCATCGCCACCGGTGCCGCAATCTTTATCGCGATGCCGTGGATGTGGCGGCATCTTTCGCAATTCACGTTCGCCATTTTTTCCAACTTTCGCATTTGGCAATGATCACGATTCCGCTTGTTGCGATCATCACCGCGCTCCTCACCGCCGGCGTGCGTCTGTCCGGCCTCATGCTGTTTGCTCCATTTTTCGGGAGCGCGGTGATTCCGGCCCGCATCAAGGCCATCCTGGTCCTCGCAATGACCATCCTTCTTCTGCCGACGGTGGGCAGACATATCGAGTTTGAACCGCTTTCCGCGTGGCCCAGGCTGATCGCAATCGAGTTCCTCATCGGCGTAGGGATGGGGATCGCGACCAATCTCATTTTCGAGGCCGTTCAATTCTCGGGCGAGATCGTCGGCATTCAAATGGGCTATTCCCTGGTTACCTTACTTGACCCCCAGACCAAAGCCAACTCGAGTGTCATGCAGCTTTTCTATCAGAGCATCGTGATGCTGCTCTTCCTCCGTATGGACATCCACTATTGGCTGCTGCGCGCTATAGGCAACAGCTTCCTCGATCTTCCTCCAGGATCCGCGCATTTCAACGGTCCATTCGCCGGGGAAATTGCTCGGATCGTGGGAACCATCTTCGGCCTGGGAATGCAGATTGCCGCGCCCGTTCTCGCGGCCACTCTGGCCGCCGATGTCGTCCTCGGGCTTCTCGGCAAAGCCTCTCCACAGATGCCTGTGATGCTGCTCGGGCCCGCCGTCAAGAGCGTCCTGGGCATCTTCGTTCTTTCCGCAACCCTCATCTATTGGCCCGATTTGTTCCGGCGTTTGTTCATAAATTCCATTTCGAGAGTCGATCACCTGTTTCACCTGGCGCATTGAGACTATGGCTGACGCGAGCAAAACGGAACAGGCAACACCCCGGCACCGGAAGCGCGCTCGCGAGCGCGGGCAGGTTACGCGCTCGCGGGACCTCAGCGGCGCGCTGAGCATGGCCGCCGCGGCCGGCATTCTCTGGTTCATGGGGCGCGAAGCTGTGCCTCGTTGGTCCACTTTTTACCGCAATGCCCTCCAGTCCGCCCAGTCCGATTCCATCGAACCGGGTGGCCCGCTCCTGTACTGGAGTTCGATTGAGATCATCCACTGGGTACTTCCTGTCCTCATCGGCGCCCTCGCGGTGGCCCTGATCACCGGGCTCGCCCAGGGCGGATTCATATTTGCTCCCGAATCGCTCGCTCCCAAGGCCGAGCGCCTCAGCCCTGCGGGAAAGCTTCGCCAGATGATATCGCCCGCCGGCCTTAGCGCCATCCTCCGCTCGCTCGTTCCCTTCAATGCGATTATCTGGATCGGCTTTTCCTGCGTGCGCGGCCGCTGGGGAGTGATCCTGGGCAGCAGCTACTCCGATTCCCGGCCGCTTGCTGGCATGATCAGCTCGCTGCTCCTTGAAATCTGCTGGAAATGTGGACTCGTGCTCCTCGCCTGGTCGGTCGTCGACTACCTACTCCTCTGGAGGAAAAACGAAGGCGACCTCAAGATGAGCCGCCAGGAAATCAAGGATGAAATCAAGGAATCGGAAGGGAACCTTGCCGGCAAGGCGAGAATCCGCCGGCTGCAGCGCCAATCTCGCCGCAAGCAGATGCTCAAAGCGGCCGAGCTCGCGACCGTGGTGGTGACCAATCCAACGCATTACGCAGTCGCGCTGCGATACGCGGAAAACATGATCGCTCCCATCGTAGTGGCCAAGGGCCTCGACGTTCTGGCGTCGAAAATCAGGGAGATCGCAAATCAGCACGACATTCCCATCGTGGAGAATCGCCCTCTTGCGCAGGCTCTCTACAAAGGCGTTGAAGTGGGCGACTCTATTCCCGCGGCGCTCTATCACGCCGTGGCAGAGGTCCTGGTGATGGTTTACAAGGCTCAGGCGGAAGTGAAAGCGCGCGAGGCGCGGCGGAGAAACTCCGCTCAAATCCAAGGATTGGTGCGGCCGATATGAAGAAAGCCGGGCTCCTGAAAACGCTGCAAACTTACTCCGACTGGGTGATTCCCACCGGCGCGATGGCGCTGATCTTCGTCATGCTCGTACCCCTGCCGGGATTTGCCCTCGACCTCCTCCTGACGCTCAACATCATGGCCGCGGTGCTGGTGCTGCTTACCGCCATTCAGGTCCTCCGCCCCGCGCAGTTTTCCGTGTTCCCCAGTCTCATCCTCCTCCTGACGCTCATGAGGCTAGCACTCGATCTGGCCAGCACTCGCCGCATCCTGTTGCATGGGAGCGAGGGCCCGCAGGCGGCAGGCGGAGTCATAGAAGCCTTCGGCCAGTTCGTGGTGGGCGGCAATTACATCGTCGGTTTCGTCATCTTTCTTGCCTTGATTGCTATCCAGTACCTGGTCGTCAGCCACGGCGCAGTGCGCACTGCGGAGGTTACGGCGCGCTTCACCCTCGATGCCATGCCCGGCAAACAGATGGCCATCGACTCCGACCTCAATACCGGGCTGATTAATGCCGACCAGGCGCGACAGCGCCGGGAACAGGTTGCCCGGGAGGCGGAATTCTGCGGAGCCATGGACGGCGCCGCACGCTTCAGCCAGCGGGACTCGCTGGCCACCATCCTCATCACCGTCATCAATATCGTCGCCGGCTTTCTGATCGGTGTCTTCCAGCAGGGAGTCCCATTCCAGGAAGCCCTCAAAACCTACACCATCCTTACCGTCGGCGACGGCCTCGTCGCCATCATTCCCTCCCTGCTGGTTTCGGTCGCCGGAGGCATTGTTGTTACCCGGGCAGCTTCCGATTACTCGCTCGGCACGGACATTGGTAAACAGGTCTTCAAAACCTCGCGTCCTCTGTGGATCGTCGGCGGTACCCTGCTCGCACTCGCTCTGATCCCGGCCATGCCCAAGGTCCCATTCCTGGTCCTCGGCGGAACCGCGCTCTTCGCAGCGAGGAATATAAAACCTCATTCTCAGGCCCCGGCGGCGGGAGCCAAATCGCCCGCCGAAAAGCCGGGAGTTCCCGCAGTGGACCCAATGGATGCCGTGCTCAAGCTGGATGAGCTGATGCTCGAGGTCGGCGCGGGCCTGGTGCCCCTTGTAGACGTAAAGCAGGGAGGGCAGTTGCTCGCCCGCGTAAAAGCTCTGCGCAAGAACCTCGCGCAACAGCTCGGCTTTCTGGTTCCCTCGATTCACATCACGGACAATCTCTCTCTCAAAGACCGGGAATACGTCATCTATCTGCGCGGCGTCGAGATTGCCCGGTGGGAGCTGCGCCGCGATCGCCTTCTCGCCGTGAACTCGAACCCAAACCCCGGCGATCTGCCTGGCCAGGACACAAGAGAACCGGCATTCAACTCGCCCGCCAAGTGGATCGCACCGGATTTGCAGGCCCAGGCGATTTCGCTCGGCTATGCCGTCGTCGACCATACTTCGGCGCTGGCTGCGCACCTCTCCGAACTCATCAAGCAGAACGCGCACGACCTTCTCACCCGGCATGAGACAAAGCGTCTGGTCGACCGCCTCGCCGATTCACACCCCAAGCTGGTGGACGAACTGATCCCCAAGCTGATGACCCTCGGAGAGGTCCAAAAGGTGCTCCAACAGTTGCTCCGAGAGCAGGTCTCCATTCGCGATCTGGGGTCCATCCTGGAGACCCTGGTAGAGACCGCGGCCATCAACAAGAATCCAGTCTTGCTGGTCGAATCGGTTCGGCATGCGCTGGGACGAGCCCTTGTGCGCCCGCTGCTCGATGAGCAGGGAAGGCTGAGGGTTGTAACGCTTGATAGCGCACTTGAAGAAGAGTGCATGCGCACGGCATCGCAGAGTCCGCAACTGGTGCCCGGTACTGCGCTGCAGATCTCCCTCGCGCGCAAGGTGCTGGATGGATTGCGCGCCATGCTGGGCGAGCAGTTCGCCGCGGCTCCGCCGGTGTTATTGTGCGCTTCGCCGGGCCGCTTCTATTTGCGGCGCCACCTGGAGCCATTTCTTCCCCGAGTGGTCGTGATTTCACCATCGGAAATTCCTCCCGCCACGCAAGTGAAATCGCTGGGGGCCGTGCGATGAACACAGAATCCCCGGTTTCCCCAGTTCACGAGGTAAGCTCATGACGCCGCCAGAACTCGCATATAAGCTGAACTCTGCGCCTCCGGAAGGCAGCGACGAACTGGTCATGCAGGAACTGCCCCAGGTCTACTACATCGCGGCGCGCATCCGCGACCGGCTGCCCCGACACGTGGACCTCGAGGAGTTGGTCGGCGCAGGCGTCATCGGCTTGTTGGAAGCCAGCCGGTGCTTTGACAGCGCCAAGAACGTCCAGTTCAAAACCTTCGCCAAATTCCGCATCCGCGGCGCCATCTTCGATGGTTTGCGGGAAATGGATTGGGGCTCGCGCCTGATACGCCGTCGCGGCCGCGAAATCTCCGAGGCGGTCGTCCGGCTGGAAGCAAGACTCGGCCGTAAACCCACCGAAGCTGAGACTGCCGCGGAGTTGGATACCAATGTCGAGCAACTCCGCAAAACGCTTGCCCAACTCGATGTCCTCCAGATAACCGGCCAACGGGTGCCATCCTCGGAACACAACGAAGGCTCAGTCGATCTCATCGAATCGGCGCCCAGTTTGGATGAGCCCGACGCATTTGAGCTATGTCTGAAAAGCGAGATGCGCGACCACCTCGCCGTGGCGATTGCCACTCTCAGCGAAAGAGAACAACTGATCCTGTCGCTTTATTATCGCGAGGAACTAACCATGAAGGAAATCGCCGCGGTGGTGGGAATCGCGCTCTCCCGCGTCTCGCAGATTCGAGTTGCCGCCATCGCCAAGCTGCGCAACGCCATGGCGCATACGGAACAACGTTCGCAACAGACCGCGCGCACGCAGGCGAGCGTGTGGAGAACGCCTGCAAATGCATAGGAAATCGTTATGGCTATGATTCCGAAACAGAAGACGCAATTGACGGACGGCAAGCAGAAGCAAGTAGTGAGCTGCAATTTCCGTTCCGCGGGCCGCATCTCCAACGAGCATGTCCGCGCGCTCACTTCCATTCACGAAAACTTTGCCGGCACT
>NZ_DATKQC010000083.1:0-4049 GCF_035532915.1 Edaphobacter sp. | reverse complement strand
GTGATAGTACTTGTCGGCGCGGACATCGATAGGGTGACGATTGAAGCGCTGTGGGTCCAGGTGGCTTATAAAGGTGTCTTCGTTCGAGTCGAGCCGAGCACCGAGGTGCGCAAAGTATCGGCCGTACTTCTCGTATATTGCACGCAATTCTGGCCCGGTTATAGCGAGCAGCGCCTGCGGCTCCAAGCCCATATGAAAAGTGGCGCTGTGACTGGTGGCAATCAGCCGCTTTTCATAGGTGAAGATCCCTAGGTCTTTTTCCCAACGGCGAGCTGGCGGGAACCAGGTATTGCCGAGGAAGTACTAATCAATACATGGGTTTGTAGACAAGGAAAAAATTCTATGGCATAATTAGGCCATGGCAATAAAAGGTAGGCGTTCCACTCCTGAAGAACGACTTCATGCAGTTCGCCTTCTGCTGGAAGGGGAGGATGCCGATACGATTGCGAAGTACCTCCAGACTTCCCGGGCTATGGTTTATCGGTGGAAGCAGAAATATGATCGCCATGGGCCGTCTGCGCTGGAAACGAAGAAGGCTAAAGGACCATCATCCCGCCTCACAGACGAACAAAAAGCTCAGGTCTTCAGGTGGATTGTTAACAAGAATCCGGATCAGCTCGAATTCGAAGACTTTGCGCTATGGACTCGCAAGATCGTTCGTGATCTAATCCGATGTGAATTCGGAGTTAAGCTGTCGGAGGTTCAAGTCGGGAGAATCCTTCGAGATATGGGTCTCTCGCCTCAGCGACCACTTTACCGCGCGTACCAGAAGAACCCCGACCGGGTGGACGAATGGAAGAGGGTCATCTACCCGAAGATCAGGGAGCGTGCCCGCCAGGAGGACGCGGAGATCTTCTTCGCTGACGAGGCCAGCGTCAAGACCAACCACCACGCCGGCACCACTTGGGCGCCCGTCGGCCAGACGCCTCTGATTGAAGTCTCTAGCGGTAAGCGTGAAGCGATCAACATGGTGTCAGCCATATCGCCGCGCGGACAGGTGCGGTTTCAGGTCGATGTAGGGCGAATGAACGCCGATCGCTTCATAACATTCCTCAAAGCTCTGCTCAAGAGCGTCCCGGATAAGAAAATCTTCCTGATCGCTGATGGCAGTTCCGTTCACAAGGCGAAGAAGGTCAAGGCGTTCATCGAGAGCAAAGGCGGCGACCGCATCGAGATGTTCATCCTGCCGCCGTATTCTCCGGAGCTCAATCCTGATGAATGGGTCTGGAACAACGTAAAGAACTCCAGGATCGGTCGGCAAATCGTGCAGAGCCGCGACGACTTGAAGGCTAAGGCGATCAGCGCTCTGCGGCGCCTGCAAAAGATGCCAAAACTCGTACTTGGATTCTTCCTGGATCCGAATCTAGCGTACGTTAGAGAATAGAGCGCGACGGCGGTAGCGATGTCTACAAACCTAATTCTCGGTTAGTAATTAGCGTGCGCAGGCAGAACCTCGTCGCGGAAGTATGCGAGCTGGCCGTCGATACCGCGATGCGTATCTTCGAACAGCTTCAAGCTATGTCGCGACCGGGCAACGATCGACTTAACATCGTTCGACAGGGATGCAGCAAGGGCGGGATCACTAGTGCTCAGCTTCCGGAATGACTCATGCACAAACAGCGACAGGTATGGTGCCAGACAAAGCGAAACTACGCCGGCAAACGACGCATATCTCCGGTCACTAAGATCGCGAGCTACATAACCAGCATAGGATGCGTCACTTGTTATTCCCTGCTGGGTGACGGTTTCCTCAAGCGTCATGACATTTATAAATTATTGATGAAAGCGGCATATTCACGCCTATATTGGCTGCAACGCGAAACAGTGTCAGCATGGCTCGGTTACTTTCCGCTGAGATTCGTCAAATGATCCTCGTAGCCGTGCAGATAGAGCGCGTGGTCACAGATGCTGGTGAGCATCTCGACCGCCGCGTCCCCCGACTCTCTGCCATCGTGCTCGGCGATCATGTAGCCGTGGAAGGAGCTTGACCGTGAGGAGCCAGCCACCGTAGGAAGGTCTCCGGCGTCAATGAGTTCCGCGATGCCTCGCCGGGCGCGGAGTTCCAGGCTGAGCTGTACAGGCGGCTCGCCGTGGGTAGCAAGACCGAGATCTTGGCTCAGGAAGTGGCCAAAGGCCCGGGGCACTTCGAGGGCCAGGACCAATGCCTCATGCCAGGCCCTGAATCCCGCAGGCGGCGCTGCACCGCCATCCTTGTCCCGTACTTCGATATGCAGCACCAGTTCGGCGGTTCGCGAATCATGCCCGTATCGCGCCAACCCGTCCTCGTTCAGGTTCAACGTGGCGGAGACGACCGGCACCTCCTGTTGGTCGGCACCGCTGACGAGCACCGCCTCATTGTGAATCCGGCCGTTGCTCGCATAGCTCATCCAGGAGAGATCGTCGTCGGCGTAGGTCAGCGCATCGATCAAGCCCGCCACCGGCTGCGAGCCGAGGAAGCTGAGGAAGCGTTCGCGCAACGCAGAGGTCGTGGGCGTCGGGCCGAGCGGGTCACAGGCCACCAGCACGCCGAACCGCACGGATGGGGGCCGGTCTTCCGACGACGGCCTCATGTAGCCGTGGTGCGAGAATCCCTTGTGCGTGATCATCATCAGCCCCGGCACTTCGTGGCCGTTGAGCGTAGGCCGCCACCGGCCGGTGAAGATCGGTGCGGGGAGGGCCTCGGCCGGCTCCTTTTCGGTCACTTCGATTGCCTCGGCAGCCTGGGGCGTCGGCCGCCGCTGGCCGATGAAATAAGTTGCCCCGCCAGCAGCCACCATGCCGCCGAACAGCCAGTACGGCCAGACCGGCCAGGCGAGCAGGGGAGCGGTGGCGATCACATAACCGACGATGCCGGTCAGGCCGGTGCCAGCAAGGCTCTTCCCCGCCAGATCTAGCGGCCGCTTCATGGAGACGAGCATAGGCCGGTGCTAGCTACTCAGGGCGAGTACGGCACGGCACGCCGGGTATGTCCGACCGGTGCAAGAGCAAGGGCGACCCGGACGTCCTGTTCCCATTCACGGCGGACGGCTGCACAGTGGCGAGCAAGACTTGCGTCGACGACATGCGCCCAGTCGACTTGGTCGTCTGGCAGCGTCGCCGTGAGCCGCAGCGGTGGGCAGCTCGCAAGAGTACCGTCTACTCAGACATCGAGGTCACCATCCAGGCGGCCTGGTCTGTAGCGCCCTACCGATCCTCTTGCCACCTGATTAGAAGTTTGAGAACGTTCGCTCCGCCTAGAACCGCGGCAGCGCCTGGGAGATGGGCAACGCGATACATGGCGTGCAGAACGTCGGCAAACGGTTGCCCCTCGAGGGCGAGTCTTGTGTCGGCCGCTTCCCGAATCTGCCCCGTTGCTTCGAGGCGAAGATAATCGCGAAGCATGGACTTACAGCGCGCAAAGGCGAGAGTTCTGCCGACCTTTAGATCCATTCTGTTGAGCTGGAAGACCTCGATTGTCTTCCATCCCTTTGAGGTAGTTCCCGCGTACTCTCCTTCACTAAAAGCCAGCGCAAGATGCTCAGAAGGCTCGTCGCGAGTGGGGTCAATTAATAGTGGGCTACCATTCACGTTGCATGGGAATGAATCGCGTTTAGCGTTACTATTGCAACTTGAGCAGGCAAGTAGATGATTCGGCCATTCAAAGGTTCGGAGGGGCGCAAATGTGACGGGCTCAAAGTGATCGATATCGGTACCACGGCTATCTCCACAGTACATGCAACGCTCGATTCCTACTGCCATGCGCGAGAGGGCACTCTTGACGCCAGCCCTTTCGTCTACGGCATTCTTCCATGAGCGACGCGCTGATCTAGCATCAGCTCCACGCGCGGTCAGTCGAGCAGTCCTGGAGTTGAGCCGACGGGTGAGTTCTTCTTCTAGGTCGACCCGTGTAATGCGGATCACGCGTTGCGTCCAAGGCGCGATGATACTTCGTCGACCCTTGCAGTCAGTGAACTAGTCAACGTTTCACTGAGCTCTGTGTATTCGGTAATTTCGGCCTCGGAGGCCTCCCCGCGGAGCACCCTTTTCTCAAGCGCCCCGAGTCGGCGCCT
>NZ_DATKQC010000082.1:0-6201 GCF_035532915.1 Edaphobacter sp. | reverse complement strand
CACTCCCGCACCCACGCTACGCGGCACCGTGTCGTCGTCGCACGGTCAGTCGGTTAATCGAAATGCAGTCGAAAGAATATCTGGCCAAGCCGCACACGGGAATCCCCATCAGAAACACAGCCTGCCTGCGGCCTTCTGGGCACCACGGATTCGTCCCACGCCGGTCTAACCCGGTCGTCATGCTGATGCTGCACTTCATTAGCCGCGCTCTTCATTATGTGTATAATTCGCACGACGTACGGAGAGAGTCGGAGAATAGGGTCAGGTCTCGTAATAACATATTAAAGACGCTCTGATCAATTGCTGTATCGTCGTTTCTGCACATATAGAAACCCATTACATTCAGGAACTTGGGTGCCCGCCTTCGCGGGTATGGCGAATAAACCAGAAATTCCTTCAGATTGCACTACGCCACGACCGGCCGGATTGCACGGCAATGAGTATGGCATCAGCAAGACCTGATCCGTTATTCGTAATTGATATTTTCTGAGTACGAAGAGGGCGGAACATGGATACGACGCTTCCCAGCGGGCTGCTCGAGGTCCAGCATCATCAAATTGACCAAGGCATCGAGGGCATCGTCGACAGCACGGGCAAGCCTCTAGCGTTGGCGGCGTCGCTCGCGCTCCTTCGCGAACACGTGTATCTGGAAGAAGCAGTCCTGTTTCCGCCGCTGGCCAAGATGGGCCTTGCGATGCCGGTTTCCGTGATGCAGCGTGAGCATGGTGAGATATGGCCGATGATCCGGAGTCTCGAAGTTGCCTGCGCAGCGGGTGCCACTGCTAAGACTCTGCGCAAAGACGCGAACTGGCTCCTGCAGAGACTTAAGGTACACAACACCAAAGAAGAAGAGGTCGTCTACACTGCGGCTGATCGCTATGAAGCCGCCTCCCTGGATGCGTCGTTGGTTAAGGCCATGGCAGCCGCGCGCATGCCTGAAAATTGGGCCTGCGCGATGGCGCCGCACTGACGATACGCGGGAGCACATCCCAAAAGTAAATGAGCCTGAATGATCGGGTATTCGGGGTCATGCAGCGTTTTTGCTTCTGATGCGTTGAAACCGCTTGTCGCGTTCCTGGTTGAATTGTTCTGCGACCTGATTGCCGGTCATGGCAAAGGCGTGTATATCGAGCGCGGCGAAGCTCAGACCCGCCCCGAGAAAGTGCCCGGCGCCGGGATCGATTTGAGTTTTCCGTAAGGCGTGTTCACGTGTTCATAGCGATAGAGCCGCCGTTGCCAGCCCTCAGCGGAGCGGAAAGAAGCGTTGAAAGATAAAATAACGGACTTGCCAAAATTCAAGCGGCCCTCACATTTCCTGCACGAGGGAAACACCGGTGTACGTGCCAATCTGTCCACTATTGGAGATTGAAAGTGACTGAAGAAAAAATCCCCCTTGACTTTCCGGACACGGAAGCCGCTTTTCGTATGATTGATGTCGGCCGCAAGCGTGTTACAAGAAGAAGAGCAGTCGCTACCGGCACGATCACGATTGGCGCTGTCGCTTTCCAAAAGGTCAAGGAAAAAACATTGCCTAAGGGCGACGTGCTGGCGCTGGCCGAGATCGCGGGCATTATGGGTGCGAAGAAGACCCCGGATCTGGTTCCGATGTGCCATACCTTGCCGCTCGATCAGGTGATGATCCGTTGCGTGCCGCGTGCGCCCGATGCCATCGATGTCTATTGCCAGGCTAGTGCCGATGCCCGGACTGGCGTCGAGATGGAGGCTGTCGTGGGTGTACAGATGGCAACCACGACGATCTGGGACCTGGTCAAGGGCACGGAACCGAACTTGACGATTAGCGGCGTCAGGCTGTTGTTCAAAGAGGGAGGCAAGAGCGGATTGTGGGTTAATCCTGACGGCATTCCAGCGTGGCTAGCCGCGCAGTTGCCGCAGGGCCACAGCATGGCGGGCGTTAAAACGGCATTACTGGTTATTAACGACCGCGCGAGTGAGAGCGGATATGAAGATGAATCCGGACAGCTTCTCAAAGAACGGCTGGAACAGGCGGGTGCCGTCCTGACGGGCTACGATGTTATCCCGGGTGAGCCGACTATAATTTCGGATCATATTCGGCAGCTTTGCGAGGATGGGCAGCCGGATCTTCTCATCACTTCCGGCGGAACAGGGCCGGGGTGGCAGAATATGACAACGGATGTCGCTGTGGCTCTTTGCTCACGGGTGCTGGACGGTCTGGGCGAGGTACTGCGTCGGGAAAGCGCCACCTTTACCGATACAGCCTGGTTATCCCGTGTGACGGCCGGCATGCGTGACAACACGCTGATCATCGCACTACCGGGCGACCCGAAGGCGGTGAAGGTATGCTGGGAGGTCATTGAGCCGTTTCTTAAAGATGCACTCAAAGAGATTTTCAATTAATGACCTTGCCCCCGAGAAACGTATCCCTTGCCGTGTGATTCAATCCACGCAAGGAGAACGACATGAGGCTTCATTTTTTGAGTCCCAACAGCTTGGCCTCAGGACTCCACAAAGCAGCAATGGGAATCACTCGATATTCTGCACCTGCTCCCTCATCTGCTCGATCAAGACTTTCATGTCGACGGCATAACGGGTCATCTCCTCGTCCTGGGATTTCGAGGACAGGGTATTGGCTTCGCGGTTGAGTTCCTGCATGAGGAAATCAAGCCGCCGTCCGACCGCTTCCTTACGCCGTAACACGGCGCGCACTTCAACCAGATGAGCCGCCAGACGCGAGAGCTCTTCGTCGACATCCAGACGCTGTGACGCCAGCACGACTTCTTGTGCCAGGCGCGCCGGCTCTACCTCCACCCCCAGATCGGAACACCGGTCTCGCATGCGCTGCAGCCAGGCGTCACGTGCCTGCGGCGCACGTTCGCGGACCTGCTCCACCAGCACCTCCATCGTAGTGATCCGCGCTTCTAGAAAATCCTGCAATTTTGAACCTTCACGCTCGCGGGTCTGATTGAAGTCTTTCAGCGCCGCATCGAACAAGGTCCCGGCCGCAGCGATCAGCGGCTCCAAATCGGGCGGGTCCTCGCGCAGCACACCGGGCCAGGACAGTACCTCGAGTGCGCTCGGCATTGAGGTTTCGGTGGTTTCGGCGACATCGCCGAGCACGCCAGCCAATTCGCGCAGGCGGCCGGCATCGACAGTCATCGGCGCCGCGCCGCCGCGCTCAAGCTGGTACTTCAACGCGGCTTCGACCTTGCCGCGCGCCAACGCTTTCATGCCGCGTTGGCGCAGACCGTTTTCGAGCACGCGGAATTCTTCCGGCAAGCGTAACTGCAGATCGAGATAGCGGTGGTTGACCGCACGCAACTCCCACACCAGCCTCCCCCATGCCGCCTGCTGTTCGACGCGGGCAAAGCCGGTCATGCTACGAATCATTGCCACACATCATCGAGTTTTTCCGGAGTACAAATGCGGTGGATTCTAACCCTGGCGCTGGCCTTCGGCCTGCTGACAACCAGCATCGTAACCGCCGCAGCGGATTTGCACTATCGCATCGTTGGGGAATATTCGCACGATACGCATGGGTTTACCGAAGGGCTGGCGATCTGCAACGGCGATCTGGTCGAAAGCGATGGCCTCTATGGTCATTCACAGATCGTGATTCGCAGTCTGCACACCGGACATCTGTTGCAGCATCGGGCGCTGGGGTTCTACCCCGATAACACGGACACTTTCAAGAAGGCCGCGAAGCGGGTCGGCCTTGGCCTTGCCGGGCTTGTGCCCCTTGGCGATGACGGGTCGCGCGGTCTCGACACGCCAACTCACGGCCTTGAGGATTTGCTTCAAGTCGGCGGCGGGCAGCTTGATGTCGACCTGCTTTAGTGCGGCGTCCACGCGATCGCGGAAGAGATTGTGGTCCTCGAACAGCGCCTCACCCAGCGCCGCGCGCAGCTTGGTGGCAACCTCAACGAGACGGCCATCGCGCTCCCAGGTTTTGCGGTCGAGCAGCTTCTTGCGCTTCTTCTCGGGCAAGCCTTTTTTCGCGCCGCCGCCTTCCTCGCCCTCGTCCTCGTCATCTCCCCATTCGGCAAGGCGCCTTTCCAGCGCTGCGGAAACCTTGTCGAAGTCGGTGAAAATCTTGTCGCCAAACTCATCGTGGAGCACCGCACGGATGTCCTCATCGCCCGAGGCAAAACGAAGCGATTCGATGGCCTTCAGGCTGAGCCGGCTGTGCAAGCGTAGCGGGCGCTCGACCGTGACCTTCCAATAACCAAAGGCGGCGTTGGGGAAGATCCTGGACTCCGGCGTTTCCTTGAAGTCGAGGAAGGCGTGGCTGATGCGCTCGATATCCTCGGACGAGAGTTCGCAGTTTTTCTTGCCGAGGTTCTTGTGCAACGGATTGAACCATTGGCTGGCGTCGATGAGTTGCACCTTACCCTTGCGGCGCGCGGGCTTGCGGTTGGACAGCACCCAGACGTAGGTGGCGATGCCGGTGTTGTAGAAGAGATTGAGCGGCAGCGCGACGATCGCTTCGAGCCAGTCGTTCTCGATCAGCCAGTGACGGATGTTGCTCTCGCCCTGCCCGGCGTCACCGGTGAACAGTGATGAGCCGTTGTGCACCTCGGCGATGCGGCTGCCCAGCGCCGACTCGTCGTTCATCTTCGAGGCCATGTTGGCGAGGAAGAGCATCTGGCCGTCGCTGGAGCGGGTGACGAGCGAGAGTTCTTCGCCCCGATGCATCACCTTGAAGCGCGGATCGCGCATGCCGTCCTTGCCGCCCATCGTTTCGAGGTCCTTCTTCCATCTCTTCCCGTAGGGCGGGTTGGCGAGCATGAAGTCGAACTCTTGGGCGGGGAAGGCGTCGTGCAAGAGCGTGGACCATTCCGCGCCGCCGACGATGTGGTCGGCGCTCTCGCCTTCGCCCTTCAGCAGCATGTCCGCCTTGCAGACGGCGTAGGTCTCGGGGTTGATCTCCTGGCCGTAGAGCAGGCACTTGACCTGCTGGCCGCGCTTGTCTCCGATGGCGGTGAGCGTCTCCTCGGCGACGGTGAGCATGCCGCCCGTGCCGCAGGCGCAGTCGTAGAGCAGGTAGGTGCCGGACTTGATCTCGGCCTCGATCGGCAGGAACACCAAGTTCGCCATCAGACGGACAGCGTCGCGCGGCGTCCAGTGCTCGCCGGCTTCCTCGTTGTTTTCCTCGTTGAACCTGCGCACCAGCTCTTCGAACACCGTGCCCATCGCATGGTTGTCGATGCCGGCCGGGGAAAGATCGATGTCCGGGTCAAGGAACTTGTTGATGAGCGTGCCGATGGCATCGGCCTTGGACAGCGTCGGCAACTGGTTGCGGAATTTGAAGTTCTCGATGATGTCCTGGACGTTGGGCGAGAAGCCGTTGAGGTAATCCTCGAAGTCGGCGAGCAGCTGCTGCTGGCTGCCGCGGGACTTGAGGTCGCGCAGCGTGAACTTGGAAATGTTGTAGAACGCCTGACCAGCCGCATCGCAAAGCGCGGCGCGCTGCCCGGTGATGCCGGCTGCGTCGAGCATCTTCTTCGTTTCGAGCACGTTCTGCTTGGTCGGCTCGAGCACCGCGTCCATGCGCCGGATGACGCACATGGGCAGGATCACATCCGGATACTTGCCACGCTTGAAGAGGTCACGCAGGACATCGTCGGCGATGCCCCAGATGAAGGAGACGATTTTGTTATGGGTAGCTTGATCCACGCTCAGACGACTCCGGTTCCGCACATGACTCGGGCAGCCAAATCTCGCTACCGGCCCACAGACTAACGATGAGCTGCGCCCAAGCGTAGTTGGCGCCCGGCGCAACGGCCTCAAAGCCTATCATCAAGGCGTTGGCATTGGATCGACTCTGCGGCGAACAGAACGACCGCTTCGAGGGGGTGAGACTTCTGGGCTTTCTGACCGGAATGGGTGGCGACTTCCGCCGTTTAGCCATCCGCCGCGAGTGTCGGCTCCTGGCACGAACTGAACGTTCGACAGCCAGCCAGTCTGAGTAATTTGTAGCGGCAGGGCGAAAACTCCATCCAGTTTCCCAGATAACCCGGAGAGGCCTGCCCGCCTCCGGGGGCTGTTATCTGATTATGGCTTCGAGTCTCACGACCATCCCCATCACCAGCGGTGATGATGCCTGGCCTTCGGTGTCGGGCTGGTGTACCGCTTGTAGCCGGCGATCCAGTCGTCACTGAACACCGCCTGAGCGTCCCGCAGTGCGATCTGGTGGTGGCAGACCATGCGGTGCATCTTGTTCTC
>NZ_DATKQC010000081.1:0-3728 GCF_035532915.1 Edaphobacter sp. | reverse complement strand
TTCGGCGCCGGAATTCTTGGCTGGGGAGCTGGCTGGATTGGCTCGCTCACTGGGCAACAGATGTGACGGTGAGCAGCCATGACCAGACGAGGAGAACCGTTACCGATCAATCAAGCGCTGAATCGTCCGAGGGCCAAGCTGGGCCTCGACCTCACAGCATGGATGGCGATCGTATTCGTCTGCGTAACGGTTTTCCTCGTTGGGTTTCGTCTGGTGGCGATGGTCGCCTTCCCCACGCTTGCAGCGGGGGCCTGGCTCATCGTCCGTAAACACCCAAAGATGTTCGAGCTCTGGGGCCTGAGCCTCAGCCAGAAGTCCTACTATGACCCGCGCAAATACTGAGCAGGCAAAATTCGTTCCGTGGTTCGCGAAGGCCGGAGCAGCGTGCAGCATCGTTCCGATTGCACGCTTCGTCAATGACCAAATCTTTGCGCTCAAGGGCGGAGGTTACGGATGCGTGTTCGCGCTGGCGGGCAGCGATGAAGAGGGGCTGACTGACCAGGAACTCGAAGCGCGGATGCGTTCCTTGGAAGGTGCGCTGCACGGTCTGCCGGAGGGCGCATGCCTCTATCAGTACACGCGCGTGATGTCCGGCTATGAGCTTCCCCGCCAGCAGACATATAGCAATCCCGTCACACAGGCATTCGTAGACGACCGGCTCACCTTCCTTGAGAAAACGGCAGGTTTCCGGCGCATCGACCTTCACTGGTGCCTGACCATTGAGCCGCCAAGGATCAAGGCATTCCAGCAGAAGCCCAAAGAGTACGCCGCCGACACTTCGCGGATGCTCGCGGAACTCCAGAAGACGGCCACGATTCTGGAGGGACATCTTGGCAGTTCGTTGGGATTGCGGCTGGTCGATAAGAATGCAGCATTTCAGTTCTTCAGCTACGTTTTCAACCTTGAGGAATGGGCGGAAGCCGACCAACTCCGGGCCGACACCGGCATAGACCGTCAGATTGTGAAGAACCCTGTCGCCTGGCACAGCGACCACTTGCGAGTCGGCAAACGCTACGTGCAGATGTTCTCCCTGAAGGCAACGCCGGAAGCGTCGAGGCCATGTCTCTTTTCCAGTCTGTTGACACTCGATTGCGACAGCATTCTTTGCTCGACATGGCGACCGAAGTCCACGGCAGCGGCGCGCAGCGAGATTGACGCACAGGAGAAATTCATCTCCTTCTTTAAGGTTGGCGTGCTGACGCGCGTCATGAGCGGTCGGGACACGGCTTCGCTTGAGATTGGAGCCGGCGCAAAGGCCGCGAACAGCAATGTTGATGATCTGAGCGAGGTCATCCGCTCGCTCGACAAAAAGGCGCAGGGCGAATACTCGCTCCGGCTGTTGCTGGCTGCGAACAGCCCCGATCAGTTGCGCGGCACCATCCCCGCCGTGCATCGCGCATTCGTCGATGCGCGGGCACAGGTGATCGAGGAAACGCTCGGCAACCTCTCCGCCTTTTATGCCATGTTCCCCGGCAACGGGAAGTTCAATGTTTTCCCTCTGTGGCTGTCGGAAGACCATCATGCCCGGCTGTCTTCTGTCTTCGCTCCGCATCTCGGACATCCGCGCTCTGAGGATCTCGATGCCGAGTACCTGAACATCTTCGAGACGCGTACGCGGACGCCGTTCTTTCAGGACGTGTATGTGGACGGAGTGCGCGTGATGCTCATCCTTGGGCCGACCGGGACTGGCAAATCCGTCCATGGAAACCAGCTCATCGCACTTGAACAGAAATACGGCGGCTTCAGCTACATCTTCGACATCGGCGGCAGCTATGAAAGCGTGGTCGAGGTGTACGGCGGGCGGGTAGACCGTGTCGGCAAGGACGGCCCCCGCGTCAATCCTTTCGCGCTGGAACCGACCGAGAGCAACCTCAAGTTTCTGTATACGTTCATCCGCCTGTTGCTGACCAACGGCGGAGTCGAACTGGAGCCGGAAGACGACGACGTGATCCACAAGGCGGTGCAGGATATGTACCTGCTCGACCGGGAGAACCGCCGCCTCTCGAATCTCTACCTGCCGAAGAAGCTCGACCGCTATCTCTCGAAATGGGTCCGGAATGGCGTCTATCACGCGATCTTCGACAACGTGGAGGATGGCCTCTCTCTGTCCCGTGTGCAGTGCTTCGACTTCGCTGGAGTCAACAACGAGCAATATGCCGACCTGATTGAACCGCTGATGGTCTGGCTTCTGCGGCGCATCAACGATGTGCTCTACGACCCGGCTAATCTCGGAGTCCCCAAGCACATTCTCATCGAGGAACTCTTCTCTTCGATGAAGAACCGCCAGTTGCTCGAAGGCGCATTGGCCTCCATCAAGACGGTGCGTAAGAATCTTGGCGGCGTGACGCTGATCGGCCAGTCCGCGGAAGACCTTGGCGAGAACGCGGACAGCATCGTGAACTCCTGCTCGTCATTTCTGTTCCTGAAAGACCCGACCTTCAACCGGAAGCGCTATGCCGAACTCTTCCGGTTGAATGAGCAGCAACTTGCGCTCTTCGAGAGCCTGCAGGACCGCGAAGCTCTATACATGCGTCGCGACGGGCTGACCAAGGTTGTCATTTTGAATCTCGACAACCGCAGCTACGCCACGTTCTCCACCAAACCCAAGGACCGGGTGCGCCGGTCGAAATTGATCGCCAAATATGGGCTCACCGAGGGTATCGACCGCTTTGCCCAGGGTGAACTCGTTTAACCCAAGAAAGGATCGCCCGTGAAACCGCTCATCCCAATCGCCCTAGCTCTTGGACTCTTGCATCCAGCAATTGCAGCACTGCACGCACAGCCCGCGCCCACGCAACCAATTCCCAGCGCACCGCGTACGGTGGTGGTGTCAGCAACTCTTTCACCCCCTGTGGTCCGCACAGCGTTGCTGCAATCGACGTTGATCGTCCTTCCTGCCGAAGAGAAGGTTGCGAACGTCTTTGCAGGAGACACGGTGGATTGGGTTTTCGACGGGGGCCACCTCGCCAGCCGCTTCATCAGCATCAAGCCGAAGGTCGCAGGTAGCACCACGGACGTTCACATCATCTCTGACCACGGCAACGAGTACACGCTGGAGCTGGAGGAAGTCTCTGGCGAGACTGATCCGCACTTTGATTCAAAAGTGTTCCTTGTCCCCGGCGACAAAGCAGCAAAGGAGAAGTTGACTGAGCTGCCCGTCTTTGTGCCCGCGTCGGAGTTAAGCCAGGCAAAGCAGGAGATTGCTGCGGCGAAAGCAGCCGAGGCGGCCACACTCAAAGCCGAGCAGACCAAAGAGGAAGAGTACCGCAGCCGCTATCCCGGCACGCTCCGCTTTGACTACACATGGAACAAGTCCAAAGGCGATGCGCTGGGCCTTCACGAAATCTGGCACGACGACAAATTCACCTACTTACGCGGCCAGTTTCAGGAGACTCCTGCCCTCTACGAAGTCAAAGACGGCAAGCCGTCGCTCATCAACTTCGATTTCTCGAACGGCCTATACATCGTGCCCAAGGAACTCGACCGCGGCTACCTCACCATCGGCAAACAGAAAGTTGAGTTTCACCGCACGGACGGAGGCAATTAGCTATGCCGAACCCAAACGAAAACACACCCGCAACTGTTCCCGAACAGCCAGAAGCCAAGCCGCCTGTGCGGAAGACCATGCCCGTCATCATTGCGCTGGTCGTCATCATGGCGCTCATCGGCATTGCAAATCTCTCCCGTTTACTCAAGGGCAACAATCGACCAGCTTCGGCAGCCACGAT
>NZ_DATKQC010000080.1:0-3624 GCF_035532915.1 Edaphobacter sp. | reverse complement strand
TTGCGCGAATCATCTGGCACCGACCGGTCTTGAGGATGGTGTTCGGCACTGGCGCCGAGGAAGGTGTATCGAAACACTGAACTGGGAAGGCTGGTTTCAATTCCGCCACTCACTACAACGGAATGCCGCCACCTTCGGCGTACACCCATTGTTGCCGAGAGAGTGTGCAAAGTATCATCCGCGCCGCAGGCGTACGGTGCCGAGGTCGGGGTTCTGCCAGGACCATGTCTAGGATTGGGCTCGGGAAAATACGGTGCTGCTTGCCGACCAACCGTGAAGTGCATCCCTCCCGGTCACAACGGCGTTTTCCGCTAGGAATCCGTGATCGGAGGGGCCATCACCGCTCGCTCGCGGCCGACTTGTGCTGCTGGCGATATCAATTCCGGTGCAGAATCTCTATGCTACCGCTGCATCGATACTCTGCCGCGTAGCGGTGTTTCCCAAGCAGTAATGAACTGCTTTCCTATGCAAGGGTTACGCAGGTTCCGGCCTGGACCTTCCACCAGCGATTCATAGTTTTGTCGTCCGCAGTCTCAGGGCATTGCCGATTACCGAGACGGAGCTGAAGCTCATTGCGGCCGCTGCGATCATCGGGTTCAGAAGCAGTCCGAAGGCCGGAAATAGCACCCCGGCGGCAAGCGGCACCCCAACGACGTTGTAGACGAACGCGAAGAACAGGTTCTCGCGGATGTTGCGCATGGTTGACTTGCTGAGATGACGGGCGCGGAGAATGCCGCGCAGATCGCCTTTCAGCAGTGTGATGCCGCCAGCTTCCATAGCCACGTCGGTGCCCGTCCCCATGGCAATCCCTATGTCAGCCTGGGCAAGCGCGGGCGCATCGTTCACTCCGTCTCCAGCCATCGCGACGACGGAGCCCTTCTGTTGATGCTCCTTGACAACCTCCGCCTTCTTTTTGGGCAGTACGTCGGCCTCAAACTCGATGCCGAGCTTATCGGCGACAGCCTTGGCTGTGGTCGCGTTGTCGCCCGTGACCATGATGATCTTCAGACCTGCTGCCTTGAGCTCACGAATCGCGTCCGGCGTGGATTCCTTGATTGGATCGGCGACGCCCACGATGCCGGCCGCTTTACCATCCACGGCAACCAGCATCACCGTCTGGCCCTCCTTGCGCAGAGCTTCAGCCCGATCAAGCAACGGGGCAGGATCGACGGATAGGTCGCGAAACAGCTCAGCGTTGCCAACTGCGATTTGCTTGCCTGAGACGGTTCCCTTTACGCCTTTGCCGGTTGTCGAGTTAAATCCGACCACATCGGACAGGGTGAGCTTTTTAACTTCCGCTCCCTTTACGATGGCTGCCGCCAAAGGATGTTCGCTGGATCGCTCAAGGCTGGCGACTAGCTGCAGCAGGTCGTTTTCGTTGATGCCCAACTGGGGAATGACGGCGCTCAGTGTCGGCTTGCCTTCCGTGAGGGTTCCCGTCTTGTCGATGATGAGTGTGTCAACCTTGCCGAATATTTCTAGCGCCTCCGCATTGCGGATGAGGATGCCGGCGCGAGCCCCGCGACCGGTGCCCACCATGATGGCCATGGGAGTGGCGAGTCCGAGAGCGCATGGGCAGGCAACGATCAGAACGGCCACAGCATTCACGAGTGCGTGTGCGAAGCGCGGTTGCGGCCCGATAAGGTACCAGACGATGAAGGTGATAACGGCCGAAAGTATGACAGCCGGAACAAAGTAAGAGGAGACGCGGTCCGCCAGCCTCTGAATCGGCGCTCGTGACCGCTGCGCTTCGCTGACCATCTTTACGATTTGCGCTAAAAGCGTGTCGGCGCCAACGCGCTCAGCACGCATAACGAATCCGCCGGTTCCGTTCACCGTTCCGGCTGTCACTTTCGCGTCCTTGTCTTTCTCTATCGGTATGGGCTCTCCGCTGATCATCGATTCATCGACGGAGCTGTGTCCTTCAAGAACAGTCCCATCGACGGGCACCTTCTCTCCGGGCCGGACGCGGAGCCGGTCGCCAACTTGGACCTGATCGAGAGGCACGTCGGCTTCGCCGCCCTGGCCGTCAAGCCGCTTCGCGGTCTTCGGAGCCAGGCCAAGCAGCGCGCGAATCGCGCCGCTGGTCTGGCTGCGAGCGCGCAACTCCAGCACTTGGCCAAGGAGAACCAGGGCGACGATGACCGCCGCAGGCTCGAAATACACATTAATCTGTCCTCCGACTCCGCGATGCAACGCCGGAAAGATTTGGGGAACGACGGTAGCGAAGACGCTGTAAACATAGGCCGTGCCCGTGCCAATGGCGATCAGCGTAAACATGTTGAGGCTGCGATGCAACAGGGATTGCCAGCCCCTGACGAAGAACGGCAACCCGCACCACAGGACCACCGGTGTTGCCAGCGCGAATTCAATCCAGGTCCACACTCTTACCGTGAACATGTGCTGCATGGGCATGGAAGGGATAAATGAGGAGATCATTAGCGCGAGCATCGGCAACGCGAGTGCGACGCTGATCCACAGGCGCTTCGTCATGTAGTTCAGTTCGGGATTCGACTCTTCGGCGGTGACTTCCCGAGGTTCGAGCGCCATGCCGCAGATCGGGCAACTGCCCGGTCCGGGCCGCACGATCTGCGGATGCATTGGACACGTATATTCGGTGTGCTTTGCTGGTGCGGTGACTGTTACCGGTTCCAGCGCCATGCCACACTTCGGGCAGCTACCCGGACCCGTTTGCTTAATCTCCGGATGCATGGGACAGGTGTATTCGGCATGCGGCTCGGTCTTCGCCGGTGTGTAAACGGGAGCTTCCTCCGGTTTGGTCGGCGCGTACTTCTCTGGTGCAGCGCGGAACTTCGCCGCACAGCCCTGGCTACAGAAATAGACAGTTGTGCCCTGATGTTCGACGCTCGTCGTCGCCTTCGATGGATCAACCTTCATCCCACAAACGGGATCGCATTCTACAACACAGGGCATCGTACGATTGTCTCCTTGTTCACGCAATTCAATCTGTCCCTTTCTGCTCATGGAACGAGCGCATGGGGAATAGATGCCAGGTCAGGCTTAAGCTATTCCGGTCGTCTCGCCGGGATCAGTACATAGCCGAGAGCGCCGTCACGTGCAGCTTGAAGAGCGGCCTGAGCAAACTGCTTTCCGGCGGCAAAGTCCACGCCCGGAAGGTCGATCTTTTTGAGCCCTGCCATAATCTCCGCTCCGAGCAGCTTCGCCTGGATTTGCCGCACCATATCTACCAGTGCATCATTGTGATCTTCAATGTTGTGGACTTCAAACCCTGCGTGCTGCAAGATCGCGACGTATCGCTCTGCAGGCAGCGCGTCCCCTATGCAAGCTATCCAGGAGAGCAGACCTTCCAGTCCCAGAGGCGTCTTCTCCGTTCGAGTCAGGTCACTGAGTCCCAGTTGACCGCCTGGTTTGAGCACGCGAAAAAACTCCTGTGCTGCAACCGGCTTACTGGGAAATGTGCAGAAGGCGCACTCGCAGATGATCGCATCAAAGGTCTTATCGCCGAACGGCAACCGCTCTGCATCACCGAGTTGAAAGCTGATCTGTCCTGCCAGAACGCGTTGCGACGTTTCCGCCGCGGCCAGACGAACGTTCTCTTCACTCAGATCCACGCCGATGACCTTGCAGCCAAATGACTCCGCG
>NZ_DATKQC010000079.1:0-11677 GCF_035532915.1 Edaphobacter sp. | reverse complement strand
AATCATCTCCGCGCGTACGGTCTGAGCGATGGCCATGGCCATCACACAGTCGTCGTGCGCTCCGTTGGCCGCGCCGGTCCCGCCCGCCGGCAGCGAGATGTAGGTGCGGCACTCGCTCAGCAATCTTCTGCTCGCGAACCTTTCGGGTGACTCTACCAGCAGCGCTCCCATGCGGCTGATGATCTCCGGCTTGCTCGCCATCGTGGTCAGCCATCCCTGCTCCCCCGCCTGGCGGTAGACATTCGCATAGTGCTCGGAGTTCTCCAGAAAGGCCAGTACAGCGTGCCCATGATTATTACGTTCAACCACGATCGTTGCGTCGTTGTACTTTCGCGCCAGCTTCACTGCCTCCGCTGCCAGGTCTCGAGGCTTGATCCTCTGCTGCAACTCCGCGCACTGCATTCCCGTCTCCATGTCGATCACCTGCGCCGCCGCGAAGTCGCCATCCGAACCACCGCCCGCCGGGTCCAGCGCCACCAGGTATCTCTTGTCCGCAATGGCAGGCAGCCATATCTGTAACGCGCCGTTGCGCTCCGTCTCCGTCGGCTCGACCAACTCGGCCAGCCGCGCCTCGATTGCCGAGATCTCGAAGCAGCAGTCGCCCGTGGCCTTGAAGCAGGTCTCGGCGTCCTCGGCAAACTCCTGCACGCGCAGCCCGCGATAGCTCGTCTCGAGGCTGCGGCGAAAGCCGATCTGATCTGCGGTCAACCCATGCGCCAGCATCAGCTCCGTCTCGTCCTCCGTAAAATCTGTAACAGCAACAGATACATAAGCATCTTCAAGCCACCAGGGAAAGAAGTGGCGAACGACTCCATCGCCATCACCTGTCGCCATGGCCTGCCCCCACTCCTCGTAGAAGCAGCCATACGCGCCGTTCGGCGTGGACTCGATCACCAGCTCGCCGCCCGGTGCGAGCGCGGCGCGCATCCCCGCCAACGTCTCGCCCGCGTTGCCGGGCCATCGGCTCAACTCGCTGCAATGCAGGTTCTGCATGGTCAAGCCGCGGCCCGCGCCCACATCGCCCGCGCTCATCACGCGAAACTCGCTGTCCAGCTCGGTGAAGCGCATCTGGCCGGAGTTCGCCCGGCTGCGCTTGAGCGGCCCCTCGCGCAGCTTCTCGGGCAGGCACTCCCAGAAACGTTGCGCCATGCGAAAGATACTCTCTGCCGCCTCTTTCGTGTGCGCCACCTGCACGGTCATCACGCCTCGGGCAGTAATCGTCTTCAGAAAAAACCGTGCCGCCACCCAGGTGCTGATGCCCATCTGCCGTGCCTTCAGCACGATGTTGCGCTGCCCGCGATTCGTCTCAAACTGCTTCTGCACCCGGTTGGGAATTAGCGCTCGCTCCACGCCCTCCCGGTCGCGCACCTTCAACAGCTTTTTTGCGATCTCGAAGATCTTCGTTGAATCCTCTTTCATCTCTTTGCCGTACTTCAGCAAATCCTCCACACCCCACTGTTGTTCGCTCATCCCTTGCCCCCACGTCATCGACCCCCAGCAAAAATGCGGCCTCGTCCCAACCCAGGACGAAGCCGCACCGTAGTAAAAGCAGCCTTAGTTGTTGCTCACCCTCAGCCAACTGCATCCCGCGGTCGCGCGGTTCAGCACCACCGAGCGCAGCACCAGCGTTGCTCCGTTGGCGATGGCGATCGGCGTCGACGAGCCATCGATCAGCTCACCCGCTGCCGGTGCGACCGTCACCGTATTCGATCCGCTCGATTGAACGTTCTTGATCGAACGGCTGATGCCGGTGAAGTAGCCGCAGTCGGGCAGCGTCACCGCGACCGAGTTTGCCGCCGGACTCACCGGCAGATACAGGTCAGCGTCGACCGAGGTGTAGGTCGCGGCCGTCACGGTGGCACTGGTCGTCTGCGCCTTCAAAGCCGGCAGCAGATTGATCGCCCGCGTCTCCGCCGGGGCAACGATGTTCTGCTGCGCGGTCTGGCTCAGATGAATGCCGTCGGCCTGATAGTACGTGGCATTCGCATAAGCACCGGCTGCACCCAGCCGCGCATCCGAAGCCAGGTCGAGCACGAGGTCGCATCCCGTGTCCTGCGTCGTCAGCAGCGTATTGAGCGTCTGCATGTTGCTGTCCTGCCCGGTGCGGCTGATCATGTCCGAGACAATCGTCTGGAAGCCAACCGCCTTCGCCTTCCGGCAATACGACCGTATGCCTTCGAGCGCCGATTGCGCGGTGTGCCCGTTGCCCAGGTCGTTGGTGCCCGCCCACAGTCGAATCACGTTTCTTCCAGCATTGCGCCGGTACCGCGCGGCGTCGCGAGCGTCGAACATGTAAGCGAGATCGGTGGTCAACGCACCGCCCAGGCCGTAGTTCACTACGTCGAACGAGTCGGTCGGCGTAATGAAGCTGCTCGATGGCGTCACACCATGTCCGTTGGTCAACGAGTCGCCAATCGACAGATAGATGTCCTTGATCGTCGCATCGGGCGCCTGTGTGAACGCCACGCCGCGCGATTGCACTGCCTGCTTCACCGCGTTGGACTCCTGCGCCACCTGGGTTGCCGTCTTCTCATCCGAGTACGCCTCGAAGTAATAGAAGCTGCCCGGAAAATAAGTCGCCGCACCCGTAGGCGCGCCGCATACCTGATAGGCCCCGGTGGCCTTTCCTGTCGCCGCACCCAGTGCCGTGGCCGAGCTGACCAGAGCGCCGTCGATGTAGAACTGCGACGGGTCCGTCGTTGTATTGGTCCCCAGCGTGAGCGCGAAGACGTGCGTCCCCAGCAGGGTTCCACTACTCAGCGCTCCCACCTGCGCGCCATTGACCACGACGGTGGGCTGGTTTCCGTACCACTCATTTCCTCCGAAGAACACGCTTCTGTCGGAGATGCCAAACGGGGTGACGAACTGCGGACCGACCGGGGACCCTCCCGTCGTCTGCGCCGTCTCGGTGGAGGCCCACACAAACGTTCGCGCCGACTGCGTTCCCGTCGAGTTGAAGTACTGGCTCGACCCATTGCAGGTGATGCCCTGCGTCGTCCAGGTCGGATTCAGCGTGCTGCCCGGCAGCGTTGCATTGTTGCCGTTGCCGCTCGAGTCCGTGGGCGCGCCGCTGCCATCGGTCAGCGCATAGCGCGCCAGCAGGTTGGTCGCAAGCTGGCCCGCCATGCCGCTGGTGGTTCCACTTACCGTTGCCCAGGTGCCGTCTTCGCGCAGATAGCGTGTGGCACCCGCGCTTGCGCCGGGGTCCGGTACAGCACCCTGGGCGTGGCTGCTGCCGGAGCCGCCGAACACGGGCAACTGCGCCGCGCTGATCGCTCCGTTCAACGTGGTTGCGTTGATGGTGGTTGCGTTGATGGTTCCGGCAGTAAACGCCTGCGGTGTAAATCCGTAGGTCGTTCCGCGCAGGTTCATCGTCAGCGCGCTGGTCGTCGGCTGAAAGTTGATGGTGTCCACGCTGGTCTGGCTGTCCAGCTCGAACAGATCGTAGGCCGAGTTCCACTTGCCGCAGCCATGCGAGTTGCAGTGGATAGAAAACACGCTGCGCTCGCCTGCCTGCGCATCCATCGTCCTCTGCCATACTCCGCCCTCGAGAAAGGCCGCATAGGGCATCGTGTGGGTTCCGCCATTGCCCAGATAGCTGGAAGCGAGCGCGGCGTTTCTGACATACCAGCCGGAGAGCCCAGGCCCGACGTTCCCCGAAAACTGCACACCGGCTGTCAGCGCGAGCGTTGGCCGCGGCATGGTCTGGATAACGTTCATATTATCGGCTGCGATCTTCTGCTGATAGTAGTGCGGCTCTTCGACCGGATCGTTGGCCGCCCAGGGCACCGTGTTCGGAGCCAGCGTCAGCTGACCGTCGATCGTCCGGGTCGCCGTATCGTAGACGCCCAAGACCTCGGCCATCGGATAGAGCGCATAGCCGCCCGTGAGAATTCCCACCGTGCCGCCGCTGCTTGTGCTGTTGGCGCCGGTGTTGGCGTAGGTCAGCGTGTTGGCGGCGGTCGTGGTCACGACGTAGCTTCCGTTGTAGCTCGAATCGGCTACGCCGGAGATGGTCAGGGTCAACGCGTTGACATCCACCGGAAGATTTCCCGCCGTCGTGATAGTGACCACATTGTTGCTGCGCGAGATCGAAGCAATCGACGCGCTTACATTGAGAAAGCCCCCCGTCTGCGAGTTGATGCCCACAATCGCAGTCAGTCCGCCAGCGTAGAAGAGAGCGGTGGGCGAATACGATCCGATGACCGGAAACACCTGGCGAATGCCGTTGACGGTATCCACTGTTTCTTCGAGTCCGTAGCCGCACAGACCTCCCATCGCAATCGTCGCCCCGGTGCGGTGCACCTTCAGCAGCGTCATCTGCAGATGGGTCCCATCGACGACGGTGTAATTCGCCATCTCGTAGTTATGCGGATTGGTGTTGTTGGGCTGGTCGACCACGCAGGCCACGCCGCTCGGTGCGGGTGCTGCCGCGGTGTTGGTGGCGAAGCCGGCGGGCACGCTGGTCGTCGCCAACGCGATCGTTACCGTTCCCGGAGCGATATTGTTGGCCTGCGATGTGATCGTCTGCGCGGTCTGGAAGAAGACGCTCACCGGAAAATTCGTCCCGCTAAAGCTGGCGGTCGCGCCCGGAGTTCCGTTCGCCGCTACTGTACCGCTGTTCAGCAGGCCTGTCGTGATGACATCCGCGGGACTTTTGTCGATGAGGTATCTGCCCTCGCCCTGCGTGCCTGGCGCGGACGTGACCGCCACCATCACCGTCGTCGATCCCGACGTGCATCCCGTGCTGCATGTTCCCTGAAAGACGAGTGGATCTTCCTGTATCTGAAGGTCCATCGGATGAGCGCCTTCGTCGGCCTCATCGCGAAATCCGCCCGACGAGTTCATGAACTCCGCCCCGATGAGACAGTCGCCTACGCCGTAGCAGTCGATCTTCTGCGGAGACAGGATGTGCTGCCCCATCGCGTTGTAAGTGCCGTGAACGTTGAGTGCGGTGTATGTGCTCTTGAAGTACGGTACGGTCTCGATGGTCGACGGATACAGGTTCGATCCGCCGGTGAGCCCCTTGTGCGTGATCAGCAGGCCCGCGAAGTTCGGTTCCCCCGGCCCGCCGCGCTGGAAGACGGTAGCCGCGCTGCGCGTCGATTCGACATCGAGCACCTCTCCCGCGTCCAGCCCGGTGCCCAGTGCATCGATCGGATTGAAATAGGACTCATGCAGCCCACCGTCTCTCAGGTCTTCGACGTGCGTTCCGCTGAAGGTGCCGCTGTTCCAGGTCGACGGCGTGTAATTCTCCGTGGAGTTATAGCTCGGTTCTACATGGACGTCGCAGCCGCTCGCGCAGTCCGGACTGGCCATGGCGTTGGCGATGCCGTTGTTGCCCGAACCGTTCACATACTGGCTGGCATACACGGTGCCGTTCAGCTTGTTCGTTTCGAGGTTGGTGCCCGCGGGCTGGGTCACGATCTGCGACCCCGCAGGCGACAGCGAGACCTTCTGCCCCAGACCGCCTGCGACGCCGTCAATGCTCGCGTCGACATAGTGCTTGTCGGCGGCCTCTGTCGTTGTTGCGGGATCGCCGGACAGCTCCAGCGGCCCGGTCATCGTGTCGCCGGCCTTGAGGACATAAGGGTTCGTGCTGTCCAACGGATGCCCCGCGACCGCAGTGGCAATCGCCGTATCCACGTAGGCCTTGCTCACGGTCTGCATCGCGACCGAGGTGGGCAGCACGGTGTTCTTGATCGCGCTGACCTCGACCGCCGCCTGGCTCGCAGGCACCACCCAGAACTCGCGGCTGACGGTGCCGTCATCGAGATGATAGACGGCAGTGTAGTAGCTCCCCATCGGCGTGGCCCCGGCATTCGGAACCAGCTGAATCGTCACGGTGCCGCCGCCCGCGATCAGGGCGGACGTACTTCCGCTGGGCACGCTCTGCCCCAGTGCGGTCGTGAACGCCTGCCAGCTCACCAGCACCGTTCCTGTGGCAGCGGTGCCGTCCGCGCGGTAGACCGTATCTGTAACCGTAGTGGTAGCAATCTGCGCCATCGCACTCGCGGTAAATATTGCCAGCAGCATTCCCACCAGCCATCCTCTAATCTTCCAACCCATCCTGTTCCTCCTCATCGGTTGTTCTCTGATTTCTTCGTCTAGGTCGCGCGCATCGTCGCGGGCAGATAGCTGCGGAAGCAGACCACCGTCTCTCCGTCGTTGGCGTCCTTCACCGGCAGCGCGCGAAACGCGCCCGCAAGCCGCACCCGTTCGAGCGTTCCTGCCAGCACCTCGGCAGACTCCGCAGCCCCCTGCATCGGCTGCAATCGCGGATAGTGATAGATCACGCGGTCGCCCTGCTCGCCCTCCGTCACAAACAGCGCCGACCACTCCTGAAACCAGCCGCCGCCCTCGCGATCCACAAACCCGACCAGCCTGCTGACCTGCATGCCCGCTATTGGCGCGCCCGCCAGCAGCGCCGCGCCAAGCTGCAACACGCCATTCGTAATCGCGGCCACACGGCCAACATTCAGCGAGACGCGGCGCACATAGTTCACATCGCCGTTCACCGCGGCGTACGAAAAGACGTAGGCTCCGCTGACGCCGCTGCCGACAAATCCAATCTGGCCGGTGTAGTCGAGATCGACGGCGACCAGATCGCCGACGCTGAACTCCGTGCTCGCCGCGCCTACGTTCAACGCGGTGGCCGTCGATCCGACAGCCAGTGGAACCGCCGCCGCCGCCGTGCCGCCGCTTCCATTCGCCGCAGTCCCCGCCGCAGTTGCCAGCAGGTTCATCTGTTGCGATCCGGCAGCCAGCGCCATCTGCAGCTTGCCCCAGCTCTCGAACTCGAGCGACACCGTCGCCTCGATCTCAGACCGGACCTGCGTCTGCACCACGGCGGGAGCGCCTGTGCGCAATGCCTCAATTTTGGTCGCGGTCTTGCGCGCAAAGCCCGAGCACCAGCCCAGGTCGATCCACGGCGCGGGAGGCGCATCGAGGGTGAAGCCTCCTGTCTGCGCCGCGTCAAACAACGCGGGCACTCCCGCCGCACGGTTGACCGGGGCAAAGTACGCTCGCACCCGGCGCGTCACCGGGGCCACTGCACTCATGAATCCACTCACAGCTCACCCGCTTCCTGGTAGCAAAAAACCTCTACCGTCGCTACACGCTCCAAACGCTCGTCCGTCACTGCGACTGGTGCGAATGCTGCGTCGCCCCAAAAGACGTTGGTTCCCAAAGCCGTGGGCGGCGCTGTCGAATAACTCGTCTTGGTTACGCTGCGCGGAGGTGCGCCCAGCGCTGCCGCCAACTCCGCGTCCATCGCGGCAAGCAGCCGTCCGCGGTCCATGCCGCCGTTGCCTGCGTTGCCGTCGGTGGCGTAGCGAATCTCGCAGGCCATCGTCACCAGCGGCAGCGCGGCCTGCGGGTCTACCTTCAGCACGGTCCAGCGCAGGCGAAACGCATCGAGAGGTACAGCGTCAGACGGCAGCTCGTTCTCTTCGACCAGCACTGCGGGCCGGGTCACACCACGCACCACGATGGTCCGTGACGGATTGACCGCCGCCAGCCTTGCCTGCAGCGTTATATAAAACGTATCTTTCGCGTTCTGCATTTTGATCTGTAACCTTTCTCGATACAATCTCCCTGGCCCTGGCTAAACCACTTGCACCAGCGGGGCTCGCACGACCAGGCGGTAGAGATACGCCGATCCTCGGACCTCGGAGGCGGTGGTCGATTCAATCGTCATCAGCACGCCGTCGATCAGCACGCCGAACGTCGCGCCGAATAACGACTCGGCTGCGCCATAGCCCATCGATCCGACCAGCGTCTCCACCGCGTCGCCTGCGACCAGAAGCTCCCATCGCGTGGCTTTGCCTTCGGTCACGGTTGCGCGTGCTGAACGAAAGACGACTGGAGCTAACTCCAGGTCTTGAAACTGCGGCGTGGCCAGCCCCAACTGTTCGGTTACATCGCCCGCGCTCGCCATCGCAGGCATCCGCAGCAACACGGTGCGTCCGCCGACGCCGCGCAGCAACACATTGGCGGTGCGCACCGCCGCGCCTGAATCCATCAACAAATCTGCCATCGCGTCACCCGAGCCTCTCTGCGCGGTAGGGCCGCAAGAGCGCCTGTACGTGCGCGTCGAGGAGCGATCCGCTGAAGTACTGCATCTGCATGGTGTCCATGCGGCTCGACTTCACGTTCATCGCCGGAGTGGCCTGCGCGTTCTTCACGATCTGCACGCACGCTACCTTGACCGCGTCGGGAATGACGGTGAGGCCGGAGGTGTACGTCACCTGGACCTCGTTGTAACTAAGCCCGAGAAAGTTGAGCGGAAAGGTCAGCTCCGCCGTGGTCTCGTTGATGTCGACGCTGTTCACGTCGAGCGTGTTCCAGCTTCCGGGAACGCTGAAGGCCCAGGCGACCTGCTCGCGGAAGGGATCGGGCAACTCTCCGCGCCGGGGACGGCCATAGCGAACCTTAACATCGACCAGCGCGGAAGCCGCGCCAGCCGCGGGGGCGAGCGGTCGATAGCTGAGGCGCACGGTCTGCGCGCCGGAGGTAAACCGCATTCGTTCGACGTACTGCGTGACCATCAGGCTGGGGCGGCGGCAGTATGCCTCCATCAAGGCCGAGGCCATCGTCACCCAGTCGTCTGTCGTCTCCGCCGTCAATCCGTATTGCACGTACTCTGCCGGCAACAAGTAACCCATAAGCAGCTCCCTTTTTTAACAAGCAACAGGGACCGGCACAAATAGACCGGTCCCCGTCTGCGTTCCTTCGTTCAAGCGTTAGCGGTCGACGAGCACCTGGTAGTGGGCGTAGTTCGCGCCCTTGACGACGAGGCCGCCGAACTTCACCACGACATACTGCGAGGCGAGCGAGCCGGGGACGCCGAGCTGGAAGATGCGCGGGTTGGGGTCGCTGAGCCAGTGGTACTCGATCAGGTCTTCGGTGACGATGTAGGCGGGCAGCACGGCGGTTCCCGAGCCGGGAGTGCCGGTGTAGCTCAGCGTCCACTCGGGAATGAGCGGGATGTCGCCGGCCTGCGTCGAGAGCGTCTTGACGGAGAGGCCAGCGGCGATCTCCCTGGTGTTGAGCACGACGTTGAACTCGGCCTTCATCTCGCGGTCGATGAGGTCGAGCAGCACCGGGTTGGCGTAGATGGCCGTGGGCCGCACGCCGTAGGAGCTGTTCGAGACCATCTCGGCGATGGTGGACTTGAAGCCGTCGACGATGCTCTGCGTGGTGCCGATGTTGACGGTGTTGCCGCCAGCGGCGATCTGTCCGGCAGCGCCGAAGTATTGCGCCGTGGTGGGCGCGCTGAGGCTGGTGTCGTTGCCGTTCCAGAGCGCGACATCGTGCGTGCGCAGAACGCCGTCGACGGTGTCGGTGAGGTCCTTGGCCTGCAGATAGGCGAACTGGCTCTGCTGCTGACCAAGCTCGATATCGAAGAGGTTGTAGTTGATCTGCGCGACCAGTGCCTTCAACGGAACGCTGCGCTCGAGGCGGGTGGGATTGACGAGCGGAGCTACGATGTTGCGCGGATCGACGAAGCCGGTGGCGGCGGTCGGCGAAGGGATCGAGGTCTCCTCGAAGAAGCGCGAGGGGTGCCCGGTGGCGGGGACCTGCTTGATCCTTCGACCGAAGACGCCGCGCCGCTGCACCAGGTCGGTGATCTCGGACTGGTACATGGGAACTTCGATTGCACCGGGTCCAAGGTAGTCGGCTGCTGCGTGGATCTCAGTAAACTTGGCGTTCATTCTTAAATCTCCTTTTCAAAATGAAAAGGCGCAGCCGTAGCCGCGCCGTTCTGCTGTTGGTTTATCTCCGCTCGATTCGCGGCGAAGAACTTCTTCCTAGCCGAGCAGGCCCGCCCGCATCAACTGGGCCTTGACCGCGATGCGCTGCTCGAGGCTGAGGCTGACGAGAGCGGCGTCCAATGCTCCTGCCTCCATCGAATCGACGGTCACTCCCTGCTTGGCGAGCAGGTTTGCCATCGCCACCGGAAGCGTCTTGCGGCCATTTGTAACGGTGGAAGGTACAGAAGCGGCGGCGGCGCGCAGCTCGGCGATCTCGGCCTCGGCGGCGGCGAGTTTCTCTTCAAGCTCGGTCTCGCGACGCGCCTCGACGGTGGCTACGATGTGCCCGATACGCCCGATCGATTCTTCGGAGTCGCTCTGGCGCTGTGCCAGCCGCTCGACTGCCTGCTCGAGCAAGCCGGCCGCAGCGGCAAGGCGCTCGACGGTGACTCCCAACTCATCCTTCAATTCCATCTCCATGCTTTCCCTCACACTTTCTATTGCGGGTTATTTGTGGCTGGCCTTCTAGGCTGCAGACTTGGCCGTGGGCATGGCCTGCACCTTGAGGATGCCGACGACTGCCGAGATCAGGCTCTGGAGGTATCCGCTGTCGGCGGAGATTCCGGCCTGTTGCAAGAGCGACGTGACGGCGGACCCGGCCAGCAGCATGACCTCGGCCAGCTTCTGCGGGCCGGTGCCGCTTTGCGCGCCGCTGGCCGCGTACTTCTGTTCGATCAGCAAGACCGCGCCCTGGATCAGCGAGGTGGCATCGGCCACGGCGACGATCGCGGGAGCTGCCTGCGGGAACAGGAGAGCCACCAGCTTCTCGACGGGTACGGCATACTCTACCGCCCACTTCAGGCCTTTCTCAAAATCTTTTCCAACTTCTTCGAGCACGTTCAAAAAACTCATTGTGTCTCCTTGAACTTCTTCCAGCAAAAGCAATGGGTAAGTCCGCGTTCAGAACTTCGAACGCGGACTTACCCAGTTACAAATTCGGTGCAATGCGGCGTATCGGCCTGTCGGAGGAAAGGGTATTGCGCTGTGAACGAACCGCAGGTCCTTCGACTGCGCCTCTCGCGGTGAAGCTGCGAAAGGCTTCGCTCAGGATGACACCTCTTCTCAAGTTCTCAGGGGTCATCCTTTCTCCCTGCACCCTTCTCCCCGTGTGGATGTCGATACGGCCGAATCCCTCCGAACCCAGCCCCCAGCTAACGGGCCAATGCGGCCCGCCGCGCAACTGCCGGCCGCTTGAGCCGGAAACTTGTGCTCCGGTAAGCGGCCTTTTCTCGCAGCAGGATCGCCGCGCCGGTGAAGGTGGCGCGGGTGAGGGTCCAGACCGATGCGCTCATATCGGCTACGTGCGCGTCGGCCAACTCGTAGCTCATGCCCATGGCTCCCTCGACCTGGACCTTCGACTCCATCTCGGGAAAGTCGCGTGCGAAGAGATAGCCCGCCACCGTCAGCCGTTTGCCATCGACCTCGGCAGAGGTGATGATGCCGCACTTTTGGCGGGCATCATGGCCGTCCCATCCGGCCTTGTAGTCGACGGCCATGCCCAGCAGGCTGGGCAGCGCGGCTTCGGCTGCGGCCCGGGTGAGAACGACGCGATGCCCGCGGGCTCCGCTGGGGGCCTTGTCGCTGGCTACATCGACCAGCGTCAGGACGCCTTCAAACGGCAGCCGGTTGGGATGCCCATGCACGACCGGAAACTCGACCGCCATGGCTCGCAGCTCCATGCCAGCCGCTCGAGCTGAGCCTGCTGAACTTGCTGAATGCTGCGTCAATCCTGCTCTGCAGGCCATGCCGGCACGCCTGCGATGAACTGCCAACTGCTCTTCCATGCCACCTCCTCGAAACGGTTGCGAACGGCAATCTTCACTGCGCGGCGTTGCTGCGCGACCTCTGCTTCCACTTGTCGA
>NZ_DATKQC010000078.1:0-17536 GCF_035532915.1 Edaphobacter sp. | reverse complement strand
AAGGGTGGGAGCGTAAACTCCGGCCATGCAAGCCCGCGTCTCGACCTAAGGGAAGGTCTGATTGAGTCTTCGAGCATTCCCTCAGCGGCTAAAGCCGCATTGCAGACAAACCACTTGCGGCACGGCTGAAGCCGTGCCCTTAACAAAACCGGACTTAATCAGAAGTTCCCTAAGAAGCAACCCAGCATAGGGCACCTCCACTCTGCTGCGCTCCGGTCGAGATGATATGTGCGATTTCGCGGGCAGACGGTCATTCTTCGGCCTGCCGCGAGACAATAGCTGAGAGCACCCAGCAAGATGACCTTTCGACAGGCCCTAACCTTCGCCACCAACCAGTTCTCTGCCAGCCCGCATCTCTGCGACCACGCCCATCGCGATGCGGAACTTCTGCTGCTGCACGTTCTCCAAATCGATCGCGCTACCCTGCTCGCCTATCCCACGCGCCCGCTCACTGAGCAACAACTCGCAATCTACCAAGCGGCAGTTGATCGACGTCTTAGCCACGAACCTATCCAATACATCACCGGCCAGCAGGAGTTCTTCAGCCTCGCGCTCAAAGTCACCCCGGCCACCCTCATCCCACGGCCCGAGACCGAGCACCTGGTCGAGGCCGTCCTTGAGCGACTTCCTGCCGACCGGGCTCTGCGTATCCTCGACATTGGCACCGGGACCGGGGCCATCGCGCTGGCGCTGGGCGCTCATCTTCCGCTGGCGCAGTTGACCGCCGTTGACCTCTCCGCCGAAGCTCTTGAAGTGGCCCGTGAAAATGCCGCAACCCACCATCTGGAGACCCGCGTCCACTTCCTGCTGTCCGACCTCTTTGCCGGTCTTCCGGCAATAGACCAGACCGCTGCCTTCGATGCGATCGTCAGCAATCCTCCTTACATCCCCGAGAGCGACCGGGCGGAGCTTCATCCCCAGGTCCGCGACTTCGAGCCAGCCCAGGCCCTGTTTGCAGGCAGCCGGGGGCTCGACATCTACCGACGCCTCATTCCCCAGGCTTATGTCGCGCTCAGGCCGGGCGGGATTTTGGCCCTCGAAATCGGCCACGGCCAGAGGGATGAACTGGCGATTCTTCTCGAAAGCTGGAACAATGTGGCATTTCTGGACGATCTCCAGCAGATTCCCCGGGTCGCCCTCGCGCAAAGATAATTCTGGGATTCTGGGCAAGGTCCCATGATTACAAAATAGGTTCCAGTCAAGGAATAATTTCGATTGACAGTCCTTTAACCCGCCGCCTATATTCCTCAAACACCCCTAAACGAGCCTTTCCAGTTTGCCAAACAGGCAGGGGTATTACGCAGCATTTTTTTGGAGGTCTTACCAATGCAACATCTAAAATCACCCGGTATCTTCGCGAAGCGTCTCTACTCGTTTCTTATGGTTACCGCCCTTCTTCTTGGCACGTCGTTCTTCACCCACGCGCAGACTGCCGGAACAGCCAGCATTCAGGGTACGGTTACAGACCCCACCGGGGCGGCCATTGCGAATGCAAAGGTGACCTTCACCAATACCGGCACCCATGCCAGCCGCACGACGGCCACCGATGGTTCCGGCATCTACAGCCTTCCCAACATTCCGGTAGGAGCTTACAGCCTCTCGATCGCGGCGCCGGGTTTTCAGGGCTACACCCGCACCGGCGTTCTCGAAGTCGGCAACAACATCCAGGTCAATCCGGCCCTGACCATCGGCAGCTCGACCGAGCAGGTTGAGGTACAGGCCAGCGGGGCCACGCTCGAGACCGAGACCAGCAGCTTCAAGCAGGTCATCGACCAGAAGAGCATCACCGAGCTTCCTCTGAATGGACGCCAGGCCACGCAGCTCATCCTGGTCTCAGGCGGCGCCGTCACGGCTCCCTCCGGCGACCTCGTAGGCAGCAAGAACTACGCCAGCTCGACCGTCATCGCGGTCGCCGGCGGACAGGGCAACTACAACAACTACGTGCTCGACGGCGGCAACAACGTCGATGTCTTCACCAACGTCAACCTTCCCTATCCCTTCCCGGACGCGCTTCGCGAGTTCTCGGTCGAGTCCAACTCCCTGCCTGCTCGCAACGGCCTTCACCCCGGCTCGCTGGTCAACGGCGTCACCAACTCCGGCACCAACCAGTGGCACGGCACCGTCTTTGACTTCATCCGCAACAACTACCTGAACGCGACCAACTTCTTTTCGACCAAGAAAGATACTCTGCACCGTAACCAGTTCGGCGGCACGGTTGGCGGCAAGATTCTCACCGACAAGCTGTTCTTCTTCGGCGGCTATCAGGGCACGCGCGAGGCGCAGTCCAGCAACGCGACCCAGGATTGCATTCCCACCGCGGCCGAGCTGACCGGCGACTTCAGCCAGATGCCGACCACCGGAAGCTGCGCCCAGGCCAAGATCACCGGTTCGCTGGTCGATCCATCGACCGGCGCGACCATCAATACCACCAACCCTTCTGCTCCGGACTATCGCAAGATTCCCACCAGCAGCATCAGCCCCCAGGCCGTTGCCCTGGCCAAGCTGCTGCCTAACTCGCAGGCAAACTCCATCGGACTCATCCAGGTCGCGCTACCCGCGATCGACCGCGAGGACCAGTACATCGGACGTGTCGACTTTGCGCTCAACCAGAAGCATTCGGTCTTCTTCCGCGCCTTCGTCACCAACTACTTCGCGCCTGCCTTCTACCAGCCCAACAACCTGCTGCTGACCACCACGGCAGGCAATGACGAGCGGGTGATGAACTACACCCTCGGCGACACCTACATCCTGTCGGCACGGCTGGTGAATACGTTCCACGGCAGCTACGCCCGTCGCCGCGACAACCGCGGACCTACGGCTGGCGGCATCAATGCCACCGATGTGGGCGTCAACATCTATAACTACGTTCCGGCGGACTTCCGTCTCTCGGTCAGCAACAACTTCTCCATCGGCTGCGGAACCTGCTCGCCGGGCTTCTTCAATACCAACACCGAGGACTTCACCGACGACGTGGACTACCTGCTGGGCAAGCACCAGATCGCCTTTGGCGCCGAGTACATGCGCGCCGGACAGAACAGCAACGCAGGATATCTGCAGAACGGCAACTTCAGCTTCAACGGCGGCCTGAGCGGTATCAATAACAAGAACGTCGGCGAGCCGCTGATCGATTTCCTGACCGGCCAGCAGAACGCCTTCAGCCAGAGCCGCGCACAACTCACCAATTATCGTCAGAACATCTATGGCGTCTATGTCCAGGACACCTTTCACGCCACCCAGCGCCTGACCCTGAGCGCAGGTGTGCGTTGGGAGCCATACCTCGTTCCGACCGACCAGAAGGCTCGCGGCAGCTCGTTCAGCCAGACCGCCTTCGATGCCAACCAGCACAGCACGGTGTATCCGCTTGGACCGGCGGGCTCGTTCTACTACGGCGACCCCGGCATCCCCAAGTCCTACGCTCATAACAGCATGGCGCGCTTCTCGCCGCGTCTCGGCCTTACGCTCGATCCCGCGGGCAACGGCAAGACCGTCTTCCGCTTCGGCGGAGCGATCATGTACGACTCGCCCGGTCTGTTCGCGCTACAGCGCATGACCTCCAACCCGCCCGTCGTCAACGAGATCGACCTTACCGGTCAGATCAGCTTTGCCAACCCGTGGGGCAACTATCCCGGCGGCAACCCGTTCCCCGGCATCTTCCCGCCGAACGCCAGTTCCACCTTCCCTGCCGGTTCGCTCTACATCGTGACACCTCTCAACGTGAAGACCCCGGTCGTCGACCAGTGGACGGCGAGCGTTCAGCAGGACCTCGGTCACGGCTGGACCTTCTCGCTCAACTATCTCGGCAACAAGAACACGCACCTCTGGCTGGGCAACTCGCCGAACGCCGCGGTCTATATCCCCGGAACGTGGACCGGCGTCGGTACCTGCGGCGCGCTGACCACCTCTCCCGGCAACGGCAAGCCCTGCTCGAGCACGACCAACACGGCCAACCGTACCCGGCTGGTGCTCGAAAACCCCACCCAGGGCGCGTTCTACAACGTTGGCATGACGAAGCTTTATGACGGCGGCAACTCCAGCTACAACGGAGTCATCGCAGCCGTCCAGCACCGCATGTCGAAGGACTTCAGCTTCCTCGCCAACTACACCTGGTCGCATTGCATCAGCAACGGCGATGCCAACGGCGACGTCACCGGGCCCTCGTTCGAGAACCCGGCCGATCCCAACATGGACCGCGCCAACTGCGGCTTCGACGTGCGTCACATCTTCAACACGACGTTCATCGCCTCCAGCCACTTCTCCAGCCTGCATGGATGGGCCGGGGCTCTGGTCAACAACTGGCAGATCGCTCCGCTGGTTCGCGTACTCAGCGGCGCAGTCCTCAACGTCACGACCGGCACCGACAACTCTTTGACCGGTGTCGCGCTCGATCGTCCTAACCTGGTCAACGCGCAGGCGGTCTACTCGCACAAGAAGATCACCCAGCTTGCGGCCGGCAACCGCCAGTATCTGTCGGCCAAGACCGCTGGAGCCTTTGCGGCCAACGCGACCGGGACCTTCGGCACCCTTGGACGCAACGCCTTCCGGCAGCCAAACTACTACGACGTGGACGCGGCCATCACCCGCACCTTCCCCGTCTATGACCGGGTAAACTTCAACCTCCGCTTTGAAGGCTTCAACGTCCTCAATCACCCCAACTTCAACGGCTTCACCACCGCCCTCAACTCCAGCCAGTTCGGTTTCGCCACCAAGGCGGATTCCGCGCGTATCTTCCAACTGGCGGGCAAGTTCACCTTCTAACCTCAACGCTTCAACCAACCATGAAAGGCGGCCAGCGATGGCCGCCTTTTGCATTGCCCGATTGTGTCCCTTCCAAAGGCCGTCTGTTTAGAATGGCAATGTCTTGCCAATGCCCGCCTGTGGCCTGTCTACTGAATCCCATGGAACCATCGAGGTATCTTCTGTGCGCTTAAAACTCTCGCTTCTTCTGCTGCTGCTCTGCTCGGTCTCGACGCTGCGCGCGCAGGATCGAACGACGCATACCTTCACCGTTCAGGGCGACCACTTCGCGCTCGACGGCAAGCCCTTCCAGGTCATCTCCGGCGAGATGCACTATCCGCGCATCCCCCGGGCCGACTGGCGGGCCCGCTTCAAGATGGCCAAGGCAATGGGGCTGAACACCATTACCACCTATGTCTTCTGGAATGAGAATGAGCCCAGGCCCGGCGTCTTCGACTTCTCCGGCAACAACGATGTGGCCGAGTTTATTCGTGAAGCCCAGCAGGAAGGCCTCTACGTCATTCTCCGTCCCGGCCCCTACGTCTGCGCCGAGTGGGAGTGGGGCGGCTATCCCCCATGGCTGCTGAAGGACCACAGCATGGTCGTCCGCAGCAGCAACCCGAAGTTCATCGCCGCGACCAGGCAATGGATCGACCGCCTGGGCAAGGAGCTGGCTCCGCTGCAGATCGGCAACGGCGGCCCCATTATTCTGACCCAGGTGGAGAACGAGTACGGCACCTATGGCAACGACCACGCCTACATGGAGCAGATCCACAAAATCATGGTCGACGCAGGATTTACCAAGTCGCAGCTCTACACGGCGGACGGCCCGGAGCAGGTTCCCAATGGCTCCCTGCCTGAGCTTCCGGTCGGTATCAACTTCGGGGGAGCCGATGCAGATGCGGCGCAGAAGGCGTTCGACGTGCTCAAGAAATATCGCCCCAACGGCCCCTTCATCAACAGCGAGTACTGGGCCGGATGGTTCGATCACTGGGGCAGCAAGCATGCCCACACCAACGCCGCCAACGAGGCCGCGAACCTCGACTGGATGCTGCGCCAGGGCTACTCGGTCAGCATCTACATGTTCCACGGCGGCACCAGCTTCGGCTGGATGAACGGCGCCAACAGCAATGGCCACGGCAGCTACGAGCCCGACGTGACCAGCTATGACTACGACTCGCCGCTCGACGAGAGCGGACGTACCACGGCGAAGTACTTTACCTTCCGCGACGTGATCTCCAAGGCTACCGGGGTAACTCCGCCTGCGGTTCCTGAAGTCGCCGCGCCCATCAGCGTCCCTGCCGTCGCACTGACGGAGTCGGCCTCGCTGTGGGACAACCTGCCCGCGCCTGTCCACTCCAAACAGGTGCTGAGTATGGAAGATGTGGATCAGGCTTACGGCTATATCCTCTACCGCACCCACCTCACGCAGGCCGTCGCCGGTACGCTTGCACTCGATGAGCTGCACAGCTATGCGCAGGTCTACCTTGACGGCAAACTGATCGGCACGATCGACCGCAGGCTGAAGCAGAACACGCTGGCACTTCCGGCAGGCAAGTCCGATTCGCAGCTCGACATTCTGGTCGAGAATACGGGCCGTGTGAACTTCGGACCCGCGATTACCGGCGAGCGCGCCGGTATCACCAGGCAGGTCACGCTGAACGGGAGGCCGCTGATGGGATGGGAGATCTATTCGCTGCCGATGACGGCGGTGGACAAGCTGCCCTACTCTGACAAACCCTGCTCGGGAGCTTGTTTCTACCGGGGAAGCTTCGATCTCGCCGCCACGGGAGACACCTTCCTCGACACCGGGGAGTTCACCAAGGGTGAGCTTTGGCTGAACGGCCAGCCGCTGGGACGCATCTGGAACATCGGGCCGCAGCGAACGCTTTATACGCCGGAGTCATGGCTGGTGAAGGGCAAGAATGAGGTCGTCGTCTTCGATCTGCGGGGTGAGTCGGGACACTCGGTTCGCGGGCTGGATAAACCTGTGCTCGATGCTCCCAATCCTCCTTCTGCGAAGGATTGACTTCACCTGAAAGAGCAGACAAAGGCCCGGCAACGCTGCCGGGCCTTGTCTTGTTAGCTGGCTTTAGTGACCGGCTGACTTGCTCGCATGTTTGGGTGGTCGCGGAATCAAGAACAGCAACGGCAACATGCAGGCGCAGAAGATCGCGAGGTATTGGATGATGTCGAGGTAAGCCAACATCGCAGCCTGACGGTGAAGCTGGTTGTAGATGTAAGCCTGCGCCGAATGGACGGCCTGGAAGCCCTTGCCGAATGAGCCCTTGAGAGCATCCACCTGCGCGTTGAAGGCCGGGTTGGCGGTGGTGAGGTTACGCACCATGTTGTTCTCGTGCGTGGCGGTGCGGCGCAGCAGCATCGTCGCCATGAATGCCGTACCGCAGGAGCCGCCGATATTACGGGCGAGATTGGTCAGGCCGGAGACGTCGTTGTTCTCCGACTGCTTCACCCCGATGTAGGCAATCGTATTGATGGGAATAAAGAGGAACGCCAGCCCCGAGGCCTGGAAGATACGGAGGAAGGCGAGGTACTTGTAACTGACGCCGAGGTTCAGCGTATGCATCTCGACCAGCGCCGAGGTAAGCATCAGAAAGCCGAAGGCGATGAGCTTGCGCGCATCGACCTTGCCTGAAAGGAAGCCGACGATCGGCATCATGGCCATCATAATGAAGCCTGCAGGAGACAGCACCAGACCGGCAAGCTCGGCGGTATAGCCCAGCAGCGTCTGCACGAATTGCGGGATCAGAACGGTGGTGCCGTAGAGCGCGAAGCCGAGCACGAACATCAGCAGGAAGCTGATCGCGAAGTTGCGCCGCTTGAAGAGCGTCAGATTGAGGATGGGACGGTGGCCGATGCGAAGCTGCCGCAGCTCCCAATAGATCATCAGGACGAAGGCGACCACGCAGACGATGGCGAAGAAAGTGATGAGGTGCGAGGAGAACCAGTCGTCCTCCTGGCCCTTATCGAGCAGGAACTCCAGCGAGCCGAAGGTGAGGCCGAGCAGACCGAAGCCGAGGAAGTCGAGCTTGATGCCGCCCTTCTGTGACTCTTCCACCTGCTTCTTGACGTAAGGCGGATCTTCGACGATGCGCGACGTGAGGAACAGCGACAGAATGCAGATGGGGATGTTGAGGAAGAAGATCCAGCGCCAGTCGAAGCGGTCGGTGATGTAGCCGCCCAGCGTAGGCCCGATGGCCGGTGCGACCACGACCGCAAGCCCGTACATGGCGAAGGCCTGGCCGCGTTTTTCGGGTGGGAAGGTGTCGGCCAGAATGGCCTGTTCGGACGGAGCCAGACCGCCGCCGCCCGCGCCCTGCAGGATGCGGCAGAAGACGAGGATGGGCAGCGAGGGGGCCAGCCCGCAGAGCATGGAGCTGACACCGAAGAGCGCGACGCAGATCATGTAGAACTTCTTGCGTCCGATGAAGGTGGTCATGTACGCGCCAGCGGGAAGAATGATGGCGTTGGCGACCAGATAGGCGGTGAGCACCCAGGTGGCTTCGTCCTGGGTCGAGCCAAGACCACCGGCAATGTGCGGCAGCGCCACGTTGGCGATGGAGGAGTCGAGCACCTCCATGAAGGTGGCGAGCGTGACCGTCATGGCGACGATCCACGGATTGATGCTGGGCCGCCAGGGCCGCTCTTCCGAGTGTTCGGAGCGGTCTTCGGCGTGACGCGCTTTAGATTTCGCGCCGGGTAGATCGATTGTGGTCGTAGCCATGAATGAAGATTGGATTGCCAGAAGACAGGCGCGATTCAGAGAATTCACGCCTGTTTTCGCGGGGGTACGTTAGGTTAGCGGGCGTTGGCCGGAAAGTTCTGCGCGTAGGTATCGCGTGGAAGCCCCTCGGCGCGGGCTTTGCGCCGGAAGGTCATCGCGGCATCGCGGTCCATGCCTCCACCGACGGTGACGAGATAGGGCGCATGTCCTTTAGGAGCAAAGACTTCGGGGTTGAGAGCAGGGTGCTTGCTCAGGATCTGGGCGACTTTATCCTGCGCCTGGTTCTGATGGTTGTAGGTGTAGGCTACTACTCTCCATTGCGTACGAGCGCCCGTGGCAGGAGCGACCCTTTCGCTGGAGGCGACGGAAGTTCCTGAATCGGAAGGAGTTGACGCTCCCACGGCAGAGACGGTCGGGGAGGTTTGCGATGCCTGGCTGGGCATGGTCGCCAAAGTCGGAATCGGGGCGGGAGATTTGTGCAGGAAGTGCCAGCCGATGAAGATAGCGAGGATGAGGGCGGCGGCGATGGTCGTCCAGGGGAGAATACGGCGCGGCTCGTCTTGAGTAGCTACCGGAGCAACGAGGCGGGATGGCTGCTGGGGTGCCGGCTTAGACGTGCGGATGGTCGATTCTGCGTAAGCTTCTGATTCCTTGGTAGATGCAGTTGGCCCAGACGGCGCTGAGGGCGCTGTCTGCTTTGGAGTCGCGGCAGGTACGAAGGTCGCGGCAGGCGCAAGTGCGGCGGCGATTTGCGGAAGTCCCCAGGCTCCGCTGAGACCGTTGGTGACGATCTCGTGGAAGGGCGCTGGCAGGGTGGTTCCGGCCGGAAGCCTGCGCTGCAGCGTCAGAGCCTGAAGCAGGACCGTCGCGAGATCGCGGACGTCGCGGGCCTTCGCTTCGGCGGCCTCCGCGCCTTCGGGAGCCTCGCGAATGCAGTCGCTGCGGAGCTTGATGACCTCGCCGACGGCAAGCACGTAGGCGGCCTCGAGGTGCTCGTGGACGAGGTTGCCGGTGTGCAGGGCCTCGAGCGCGGGCACAAGGCTGATGGCGAGCTGCCGGGTCTCCTGTGCGGTGAGCGGGCGCTCTTTGAGGATGTCGGCGAGGCTGGCATCGGCTGGCTCCATCACGGCATAAAGAAGGGCGGTTTCGTCGAGGGTGGTCTGTCCGAATTTCTTGAGCTTGATGAGGTTTGGCTGGTCGACTTTGGCGACGGCGCTCCACCGGCTGAGAATCTCAGGCTCGTCGAAGTGGGCCTCGATGAGGCGGATGACGGCGGGGGCGCCGGAGCCATTGGTCGTTGAAAAGAAAGCGCTTCTGCCTTCGGGTTCAAGCAGTTTTTTCAGCGGGAATTGGTCGGCGACGATTCTTCCTTCATACTCGTTCCAAAGTTGCATCTGGTTTCCAGTCCTGGGGATTTGTGGCAGGCAAGTGGGACAGTTGGCGCAAGGTACGCCGAAGAGCCGGCGTTGCGCCTGCTCCATAGGACTTATTATCCTCCATCGGAGTTGTGTCCTCCATTGACGGAGATGGTGCGGATTTTTCCGGCAGGAAGATGATTTTTGTGCGGAGAGATAGAAAGAAGAGACAACGGTAAGAGCAACGCCGTCTCTCCACTGTGCTGCGGTCCGGTCGAGATGACGTTATTTTTAGATAGGCGAGGCTTTAAGAAGCGGCTTTTGGGACAAATCGTGGTGCCGGACTTCGTGTTTCCCTCGGGTCTGGTTCTGCGTTGCCTTGATGGAGTCTAATGAGGGAAAGGAAGTGTGCATGCATCCGGATCTTGAGAAATTGATTGTGCTGCAAGGCCTCGATGTGGAGGCGAAGCGTCTGCGTGACGAGATGACTGCGCTGCCGAAGCGGGTCGCGGAGCTGGAAGCGAAGTCCAAGGCGGTCCAGGGGCAGCGCGCGGTGGTGCTCGACCTGATCGCCAGGGAAGAGGCGCTTCGGCGGCGGCAGGAGTCCGACGTGAAGGACCACCAGGCGAAGATCGCTCGCGTTCGCAAGCAGATGGACATGGCGACGACAACGGCGCAGGTGACAGCGTTCGAGCACGAGATCGGCTTTGCCCAGGGCGAGGTCAGCCGACTGGAGGACGCCGAACTGGAAAGCATGGAGCGAAGCGAGGCTTTGGATGCGCAAAAGGCCCTTGCCGATGACGCCGTTGAGGATGCGGCGAAGACGCTGGAGCGCGAGCGGCTGCGGGCAGCGGAGACGATTGCCAAGGACAAGGCTTCGCTGGCTGAAGTGGAGCAGAAGCGGACGGTGCTGCGTCCGGAGATCGGCGAGTCGTCGCTTTCTAACTATGACCGGATCGCCAAGGGCAAAGGGACCGGGCTGGCCGAGGCGCTGAACCAGAAGTGCATGGCCTGCCAGATGATGTTGCGTCCGCAGCGCTGGAACGATCTGCGCGACCGCGGCAATGACGATGACATGATGGCGTGCGAGAGCTGTGGGCGGCTGCTGTATTATGACCCGGCGAGGGACGCCCCGCAGCGGAAGACAGTGCCGGTGGAGAGTATCGCGGCTTCGATTGTTCGGTCGCTCTAGGGGAAAACAAGCAGCAGGAACGAAGGGTGTGGGGCTTTGAAGCGGATTTGTGTGGACATGGATGAGGTCATGGCGGATGCGGTAGCCGAGCATCTGCTGCGCTATAACCGCGACTACGACGAGCAGCTTACGGTTGCCGATCTGGAAGGCAAGTGGCTTTGGCAGGTGGTGTCGAGCGACCGGCACAATGCGCTTGAGGCTTATCTGCGGTCGGAGGACTTTTTCGAGAACCTCGACGTGATGCCGGATTCGCAGCGTGTGCTGAGGAGGCTGCAGCAGAGCTATGAGGTATTTATCGCCACGGCGGCGATGGAGATTCCAACCTCGTTTGCGCAAAAGTATCGCTGGCTGGAGCGGCACTTTCCGTTTATCTCCCCCGCGCAGATCGTCTACTGCGGGGACAAGGGGATTCTGCGGGCGGACTACCTGATCGACGACAATCCCCGTCAGCTGCGGCGGTTTGAAGGCACGGGGATTCTGTACAGCTCGCCGCATAATGCGATGGTCGAGGGTTTCGAGCGAGTGAAGAACTGGCTTGAGGTGGAACGGTTTTTTCTGGGATAACGCTGACGCCGCTGCATCGTTGATGCAGGAATTTTCAGCAGCCTTTATTGCGTGCTTTGCTTGATGCGGCGTGCAGCGCTGCGGAAGCTGGCTCGCGCGATCTCCGCAAAGGCCTTTACGATGGCGCGGCTCTCGTTGGACTGGAAGGCGAGTTCGATGTCGCTGTTCACCTTTGCGCCGCGCAGGTTGAGACAGACGATGTTGGGCGCGGCGATCTGGCGGACACAAGCGGGCGCGATGGTGACGCCCAGGCCCGCGCCCACCAGCCGCAGGATAGTAAGCCACTGCGGCGCCTCCTGCACGATGCGCGGACGAAAGCCATGCTCCTCGCACAGTGAGATCGACTTCTCGTACGCGAGCGTGCCTGCAATGGGCGAGAAGTAGACGAAGGGCTCGTCACGCAGATGCCCGGCAGAGATGCTGGTTCGCGTGGCCAGCGGATGGGTGTGCGGAAGCACGGCGACGAAGGGCTCGGTGAAGAGGGTCTCGGTGACGATGCCTTCGGTGGGGTCGCCGTCGCGGAGAAAACCTGCGTCCAACATACCCCGGAGCAGCGACTGCACCACGCCCGAGGTGTAGGTCTCGCGCAGTTGCAGCTGCACCTTGGGATACTGCCGGCGGTACTGGCCCAGCATGGCCGGCAGCGGCGTCAACATGCTGGAGCCGATGAAGCCGACGCGGAGCGAGCCCACATCGCCGCGACCGATGCTGCGCACCTCTTCCATATCCTCCTTCACGTTGCGCAGGGTGCGGCGGGCGGTCCCGAGGAAGACTTCACCGGCAGCAGTGAGCTTCACCGTGCGCGAGGTGCGCACAAAGAGGGGATAACCGAGGATCTCTTCGAGCTTGCGGATCTGCTGCGAAAGCGGCGGCTGGGCGAGATGAAGCCGTGCGGCGGCGCGTCCGAAGTGAAGCTCTTCGGCGACGGCTACAAAGTACCGGAGATGGCGAAGTTCGATGTCGCTGTCCATAGAAGGAAACTTCGATCAATACTTTTTACATCATAATCCGGACAAACAAGATATTGGACATATGGTTTGGGGCGACTTAGTTTGATGGCTAAGGGGACTTTCAATATGCCGTTCGCTATCGACCTCGCCGACATCCCTGACAGCGCTTCGAGAGAGAATACTTCCATGCCTGTCGATACTCTTCAGCTTCGCCCGTTCAAGCTGGCCGATGCCGCAGCCTTGCGCGCGCTGAACGAGGCGTGGATCGAGAAGCACTTTGGCCTGGAAGAACTGGACCGCGAGATACTGGGCAACCCTATCGGCCACATCATCGAGCCGGGCGGATTTATCTACATGGCCTGCATCGATGGGCGTGCGGTGGGCTGCTGCGCGCTCATCCCAGAGGGAGCAGGCGTCTATCAGATAGCCAAGATGGCGGTCGACGAGCAGCATCGCAGGCGCGGAATCGGCCGCAAGCTGTTGAGCCACGTCATTGAAGAGGCACGAGCGGCCGGAGCGACGCTGCTGACGCTCGAGAGCAGCGATAAGCTGACCAGCGCCGTGCATCTGTACGAGTCATTAGGATTCCGGCATCTGCCGCCAAGGCAGTCGCCTTTTGTGCGGGCGAATGTATTCATGGAGCTTTCGCTTACGCAGAAGCGTGATTGATGCCGGAATAGAACCACTGGAGAGCGTCCACGGATCGACGTGGACGCTCTTTTTTTGAAGCTGTTGGCACGATGATTGGAACCAACAACAGCCGGAGCAAAAGCGGAAATACAGGGGTCTCTCCGCTACGCCACGCGATGAAGCTGCGTGGCTCCGGTCGAGATGACGTGGTTCTCTCGAATTTCTAAACGGATTTTCAAACGTAGAGCGCGGACTCGAAGCGTTGCAGGGCGGCATCGGACCAGGCGTGGGTGGATTTGCGCCAGGTGTCGCCCTGCTCGGCCATGAAGTTGGGGAAGTCCATGCGGCAGTAGCCGCAACGGGCCTGAAAGTCGAAGAGCGCCTGGGCCGTGCCATCGAGATAGAGGACCGCCTGGAAGCCGTCGCGCGACCACTCGATGGTGGCGATGCGTCCGGCTTCGGGGCGCTCGAGCTCCGCGTCGCTTTTGGCGAGGGCGGCAACGTTGTAGATAAGCATGGCGTCGAGGATGCTGTGATCGTGCTTCTCCTGCGAGCGGTCGCAGGCGTAGAAGTAGCCCGCAACGCCCTCGTCCTCGAAGACGACGGTCCACGGGACGGTGGGGGAGTTGACAGAGAGAAAGGCTCGGCCGGGGGTGAAGGAAAGCGACTGCATACTCTCACGATACGATAAATGCAGGGAACAGGGCTCAGGGAACAGGAAAGACAAAGCGGAGGTTTGGCAGGTGCGCAGAGGATGAGGCTTTTGAAGATTCAGATTGGCCGACCACAGCGGCTGGCTGCGATGCTGCTGCTGTTATTTCTGGCGCAGAGTCTTTGGGTGGTACATCATCAGGAGCTCTCGGAGCATGACTACCGCTACGCACGGTGCGGGCGCGAGATGTGGGAGCGGCCTTCGCCGCTGGCTGGATACTTCACTACGTGCGGAAATCTGGGTGGAGATGGCACTTTCGCTTACCGGGTGGCGGGATTTCCGCTGACGGCGCAGCGGCTGGTGCTGCTGGGCGTGGACAAGCTGCGCAGTCCGGAGAACCGGTTGTATACGGGCAGCTCGCTGAATGGATCGACCTGGGAGGCAAGGCACGAGATTGGCAGCGTGAAGTATCTGCTGCACCTTCCGTTCATCTTCTTTGCGATGTGGCTGGGAGTGGGCCTGTGGTGGGTGACGCGGCGATTGTTTGGCAATGAAGGCGCGTTCTTCGCGCTGGGGATGTACTGCTTTTGTCCGGAGGTAGTGCGGTTTTCCGTGACTCCGAACAACGATGTGCTGGCCATGTGGGGGCTGTATGGGCTGGTATATACGGCCATGGGCGTCGCCCACGCCATGCAGGGTCCCAGGCCGAAGTGGAAACCAAGGATTGCGTTGTTGACGGCAGCGCTGGGATTGACGGCGGCGGCGCATCTGCTGGCGGCAATGTTTGGCTTTGTGGCGGCGCTGGCGCTGATGCTGTATCTGGCGGAGCGGCGGCGCAGCTACGTGATGCAGATCCTGGTCTCTGCAGCGGTGGGCGCGCTGGTGATCCTGTTTGGATTTTATGCGCTTCGGCTTGCGCCGTTCAGCTATGTCTTCACCGGAGGCGCGGGTCGGTTCTGGTTCTCGCTCGACGGTGTGCGGCGGTTCTTTGGCAGCGTGGCGAACGGGCCGATCGTGGTGGCGACGGGCGTTGCTGCCGTGTTGTATGCGGGGATTCGGCGCTGCCGCTACTTCGGCAATACAGCTCCGCTGGTGATGGCGGCGCTGCTGTTTCCGCTGGTGACGACGCAGGTGGTGACGACGCCGTGGCTGTGGGCGCTGCCGTTTCTGCTTACGTTTCTGGGGGGCGTGTTCTCGGACGTGTATGAGACGCGATACCGAAAGATGTTTCTCTGGCTTACGGGCATGGTGCTGGCGACGCAGGCAGCGATTTGCCTGACGATGCTGCCGGGAATCGCGCAGTAAGGGACCGACACGAGCCCGCTGAGTATTATTACGGACTTTGCATCTAACGTTTTGAGAAAAGTCCTGCATAATAAATCGGCACCCAAATTGGCTGCCTGGAGGGTGGTTCCGCAGCAATGATCAGAGTCTCGGTTCGCAGGGTGGGTACGGCATGTGTTCTTGGCGCGTTGCTGATGGTGGGGGGATGCCGTCGGCATCGCAAGTCGACCTCGGCTGAAAATACGACGGACTATGCGGGAAATCTGCAGGCGCTGGTGGCGACGAAGAAGCTGCCCAGCCTGCGCTGGCCAAATTTTTCGGACTATCAGACCGCCGTCACCACGTTCTACGACGACCGCAACTACGAGCTTGCGTGGACGCGCGATGGCAAGCCCACGGCGACCGCCTTGGCATTTATTGCCCAGTTCAAGGATGCCGCCGCGAAGGGCTTGAACCCCGAGGACTACGACGCTTCGCTATGGGCAGGGCGGGTGCAGAAGCTGGCGGGAAAGCCGGCGGACGCAATCTCGGAGTTCGACGTTGCGATGACGGTGAATGTGATGCGATACATCTCCGACCTGCGGATCGGGAGGGTGAATCCATCGCACTTCAACTTCGACATCAATGTGCAGTCGAAGAAATATAACCTGGCGGAGTTTGTCTCCGACCACGTTGTCGACGCGACTGAGGTGCCGAAGCTGATTGCCGGAGTGGAGCCGGATTCGGAGCAGTACCGACAGACAGAGGCGGCGCTCGGACACTATCTCGATCTGGCGAAGCAGCAGCAGGACGATGACGCGCAGCCGCTGCCGATGGTGGAGAATGCGGTGGCGGTCGGGGAGCATTATGCCGCGGCTCCGGAGCTGCTGAAGCGGCTGCGACTGGAAGGCGATGCTCCGGCGGAGGACGCCACGTCTGACGACAAGCCGGTGCCTCATACCTTTACCAAAGACCTTTCGGAGGCGGTGAAGCACTATCAGCATCGGCATGGGATTGAAGAGAACGGCAAGCTGGGGCCGCAGACGGTCAAATCTCTGAATGTACCGCTGACCGAGCGGGTAGTGCAGTTGCAGGACGCGCTGGAGCGTTGGCGGTGGCTGCCGGACCAGTATGTGAACGCTCCGCTGATGGTGAACCTGCCGGAGTTTGTGCTGCGTGGATACGGGCCTGATCATAAGCTCGACTTCAAGATGAAGGTGGTGGTCGGCAAGGTGGTCGGCGAGCACCAGACACCGGTGTTCGCGCACATGATGCGGTATCTGGTGTTTCGGCCATATTGGAATGTGCCGGTCGATATAGCAAAGAAAGAGTTGGCCCCGCACATCGCCGCCGATCCCGGATACCTGGAGAAGCATAACTTCGAGGTGACCAACGGCAAGCACCAGGTACTGACGCACTACACGGCCAAGCAGGTGGGCCAGGGCGGCGTGCTGGTGCGCGAAAAGCCGGGGCCGAAGAACTCGCTGGGGCTGGTGAAGTTCATGTTCCCCAACCAGTACGACATCTATCTGCATTCGACGCCAGCGCCATATCTGTTCGACCGTTCACGGCGCGACTTCAGCCACGGCTGCATTCGCGTGCAGAAGCCCGCCGACCTGGCGGTGTGGGCGCTGAACGGACAGTTGGACAAGGACAAGCAGCCGTGGGACATGGACAAGGTGCAGACCGCGTTCAACAATGAGACGCAGAACAATCGAACCGTGCTCTTGAAGACGCCAATTCCGATTGTGATTTTTTATGTCACGGCAGAGGTGGAGGATGATGGCGAGGTTCACTTCTTCGACGACATCTATGGCTATGACGCCGACCTGCAAGGCGTACTGGCTAAGGGACCACCGTACCCGGCGAAGCCGGAGCCGGTGGTCCCCAAGACCCAGCCTGGAGATACGGTTTAAGCTGCGCTGTCGCTTCTTCTACCTACTGAGGCGAACGGCGAACTGCACGACGCGCGGGTCGGTCGTTGTGCTGGTGATGCTGCCGAACGCGGCTGACCCGAAGCTTCCGTTCGGCTGCGAGAACTCGGGCGTGTTGGTGATGTTGAAGAGCTCGCCACGGAACTCCATGTCGGTTTCACCGGGCAGCCTGGTGTGCTTGATGAGCGCAATGTCGAGATCCCTGTAAGCAGGTCCGCGCACCGGATTGCGAGAGGCATCGCCGATGACGAACTGCGGGACGGTGGCAAAGGCGCTAGTGTTGAAGAACTTCGCAGGCGTTCGCTTTTCGGCTGCAAGGTTCGGCTTGCCGACGAGGTTTGGCCGCTGCAGGGCGAATCCTGCGAAGGCATTGTTATTAGTCGCCTGCGTCACGGTCACCGGCATCCCCGATTGCAGCGACATAATCGCGTTGAGCGCCCAGCCGCCGAGCAGCGCGTTGCCCATTCCGCCTGAGGCAAACCTGTGGCCGCGCCCGACCGGCAGATCGTAGATGCCG
>NZ_DATKQC010000077.1:0-8293 GCF_035532915.1 Edaphobacter sp. | reverse complement strand
CGCAAGCAGAAGGCGGCTGGGGCGCAGATGCCATCGTCCATATGGGCAAGCATGGCACGCTCGAATGGCTGCCTGGCAAAGGGATCGGGCTTTCCGGCGAGTGTTTCCCGGACCTTCTACTCGGCGACATGCCACTCGTCTATCCGTTCATCATCAACGATCCCGGCGAGGGAAGCCAATCCAAGCGCCGTGCGCACGCCGTGATTGTCGACCACCTGACGCCGCCGATGACCTCAGCGGAGACCTATGGTCCTCTGGCTGAGTTGAACCAATTGGTCAACGAATACTATGCCGTCGAGAAGCTCGACCCTGTGAAGCTGCCATACCTGCAACAGCAGATATGGCAGTTGGTCGAGAACACAAACCTGAAGGCCGATCTGGATCTGAAGACGATGATGACCCGCGAACGCGGCGATCACAGCCACGAGTGGGACGACACGCTGACGCCCGAGGGCATTCCGACGCAACTCGCTTCGATGAACGGCAACGAAGTGGCCCATCTGATCGAAGATCTTGACGGCTATCTCTGCGAATTAGGCATGGCACAGATTCGCGATGGCCTGCACATCCTTGGGCAGATGCCTCCGCTGCCGGAGATGCTGCGGTCGCTGACGCGTTTGGCAAACGCAAGCGCACCGAGTCTGCAGGCGAGCCTTGCAACGGCGTTCGGCTTCGAGTTGACCGCGCTACTTGATAAGCCGGGCGAACGCCTTGTGTCTTCGCTAGACCTGCTGGGCCAGCCGTGCCATACGCGCGCCGATGTTCTGGAGATTCTCGACCGCGCCTCACTCGACCTTTATATGATGCTCGACACGCTGGGCTTTCGGAGCACCGTCATCGGCGAAGTGCAGCGCGCGGTGCTCGGCCTCGAATCGGCGGAGATCGCAGCTGCACTCGCCTTCGCCTGTGACGAACTTGTACCGAAACTTGAACAGTCTGGCGACGAGATCGAGCACCTGCTCGATGCACTTGAAGGCAAATATGTTCCCGCAGGCCCGGCTGGCGCACCGACCCGCGGTATGGCGCATATTCTGCCAACCGGACGCAACTTCTATGCGGTCGATCCACGTGCCTTGCCCTCACAGGCAGCGTGGCGAGTAGGCCAGCAGCTTGCCCGTGAAGCTGTTGCTCGCTTTTACAAGGAAGAGGACAAGTATCCGGAGATGATGGGACTTAGCGTGTGGGGGACCTCGCAGATGCGGACCCACGGCGACGATATCGCTCAGGCGTTTGCGCTACTCGGCGTCAAACCCTTGTGGAACGCGCAGTCGCGGCGGCTCGAAGGCGTGGAAGCTATTCCTCTGGAGCAACTCGGCCGACCTCGCGTCGACGTGACGCTGCGCATCAGCGGCTTCTTCCGCGACGCATTTCCTCACTTGATCGACACGTTCGACCAAGCCATCTCGATGTTGGTTGAGTTGGATGAACCGCTCGATCAGAACTTCCCGCGCAAACACTATCTTGCGGAGCTTGAGACGAAGAATGATTTACCGAAGCACGAGGCCGAAGCCCATGCGCGCTATCGCATCTTCGGTTCGAAGCCAGGCTCATATGGCGCGGGTATCTTGCCACTTATCGAGACCGGAAACTGGCAGGGAGATGACGACTTTGCCCGCGCATTCCTTGCTTGGGGAGGCTACGCATATGGCAGGGGTACCGACGGAGTCGACGCACAGCCCATCTTCGCAGAGCGTCTCAAATCCATCGAGGTCGCGCTGCACAACCAGGACAATCGCGAGCATGACATCTTCGATTCCGACGATTATTTCCAGTTTCACGGCGGCATGATCGCCTCAATTCGCGCGCTCACCGGGACGCAGCCCAAGGCTTACTTTGGCGATAGCTCGCGCCCGGAATCGGCACAGGTTCGCGACCTGCGCGAAGAAGCCTTGCGTGTCTATCGCTCGCGCGTGGTGAACCCAAAGTGGATCGAATCGATCAAACGCCACGGCTACAAGGGCGGCCTTGAACTTGCGGCAACGGTTGACTACATCTTCGGATTCGATGCCACGGCGCAGATTGCTCCGGACTTCATCTACGAAGGTCTTGCGGAGCACTACGCGTTAGACCAAAACATGCGTGACTTCCTCGGTGCTTCAAATCCATGGGCATTGAATGCGATCGCTGAACGATTGCTTGAGGCGGCAAAACGGGAGCTCTGGGAGAACCCCGCGCCGGAGATTCTCAAAGCACTGCGCGACGTTCTGCTTGAGGCCGAAATGCTGCTGGAAGCGCAGGGCGAGCAGAAGCGGGAGGCTGTTTCTTGAGACCGGCTGCCTATCCCTTCTCCGCAATTGTGGGCCAGAGCGAGATGAAGCTCGCGCTGCTACTGGCTGCCGTCGATTGGCGGCTGGGAGTTTTGCTGCGCGGTGACAAGGGCTCGGGCAAGACAACCACCGCACGCGGCCTCGCTGCCCTGTTGCCGGCACCAGCACGCTTTATCAATTTGCCGATCGGAGCCACGGAGGACCGTCTGCTTGGGGGGCTTCATCTGGAGCGCACGTTAAAGGGCGATCCCGTCCTGAAGCCGGGACTGGTCGTCGAAGCACATGGCGGCGTGCTTTATGTGGACGAGGTGAACCTCCTCCCATCACACCTGGGCGATGCTTTGTTGGACGCGGCTGCCAGCGGGGTTCATGTGGTGGAACGTGAAGGCTTGAGCGCCACCCATCCCGCCGAGTTTGTCCTGCTCGGAAGCATGAATCCGGAGGAAGGCTCGCTGCGCCCACAGCTGCTGGACCGTTTCGCATTATCAGTGACGGTCTGTGCTCCACTTGACCCAGCCGAACGCCAACTCGTGACAGAGCGAAGAATTGCATTCGAACGCAACACAGTTCAATTTGCCAGTGAGTGGTCACAAGCTCAACAGACTTTACAGTCTCAGATTGCTTCCGCTAGAGCTTCTCTCCGCTGCGTCGCGTGTTCCAGCGACATGATGGGATACATTAGCGTCACCATCTGCGAACACAGCGTTCAATCCTTGCGAGCCGATCTGGCTGTCGTAAGGGCTGCAATCGCATACGCAGCCCTCGCCGGCGATACGTGCGTCGAAATGCAACATGTCGACGCCGTGTTACCTCTTGTCCTTGCTCACCGGACGCGCGAGCGCGAGCGCTCCTCATTCACTCCGCCTCCACCTCCAACGCAGCCGCAACAGTCAAAGCCCGAATCGCAGTCTGAAACTGGTGGACAAGAAGCACCGAAGCGTGTCCACGAACGTATCTTCAGTCCATCAGAAGTCAAGACTCCCGCTCTCGATAGTCGGCTCGGTGCAGGAGTGAAGCGAGGGGACAGCGCGTCTGCAGATGGCTGTGATTGCGGTCCAATCATAGGTGCTCGACAGTCGGATTTCCCTGTCGAGTTTGATTTGCGTGCCACGCTCAGCCATACTCTGCGTGAAACCGGCGGCTTGCAACCTCGTGTCGAGGATTTGCATGAACGGGTGCGGAAGCCGAGGACCGGAACTCGCTATCTCTTCGTCATTGATTCCAGCGGCTCGCACGCTGCCCAGCAAAGAATGCGTCTAGTCAAAGGCGCTATTTCAAGCATGTTGACCCGCTCCTTCAAACGACAGGATGAGGTGGTCATGATCGTCTTCCGCGGAACTTCTGCGCAGGTCGTTCTGGAACCAACTGAAGTGCTTCCCGATGCGCTGGCTGCGCTCGAATATCTTCCCACGGGTGGTCGAACGCCGTTGGCTGCCGCTCTCAATGAAGCGCGCGGATATCTGACGCCCGCAACGCTTCTCATCCTACTCACCGATGGTAGGGCAAATATCCCGCTCCATGGAGGAGTCCCCTGGCAAGAGGCTCTTGATGTGGCGCAGCTGATGAGTTGCAATGCAATCGTCGTCGATACAGAGACTGCCGCACAGCGACTAGGCCAATGCGAGGAATTAGCGAAGATGCTCGGCGCGCGCTACCTCTCGCTGGAGGAGCTTGCGCAGAGTGAGAATGTTTTGATCGCGGTCGAACCGCTCAAGCCACTAGGGCAGGGAGCTTAGCATGCAGAAGAACCAAGTCAATTCGGTGATCCTCGTCCTGGGAGGCGTTCGAAGCGGAAAGAGTCGCTATGCGCAGCAGTTGGCCGAGCGGTTCGGACGGGTTACGTTCGTTGCGACGGCCGAGCGTCGCGATGACGAGGAGATGCACCGAAAGATCGAACGCCACCGCACAGAGCGGCCCGCACACTGGACAACCGTGGAAGAACCTATCGCGTTGGGCCGCGTCGTTCGATCCAGTGGAGACAACTCCGATGCCATTCTTATCGACTGCCTCACGCTCTTCAGCGCCAATCTTATGGAAGCATACGGCGGCAATGAAGCGGCTTTGGAGGCATGCGTCGAAGACCTGTGCGTCGCTCTGAAAAAGAAGTCCTGCAAGGTGATTCTGGTCTCGAACGAGGTCGGCAGCGGTGTCGTCCCAGCCTATGCCTTGGGACGCCGCTTTCGTGACCTGGTGGGCGAGATCAATCAACGCGTTGCGGCAGTGGCCGATACCGTAGTTCTGATGGTCGCCGGACTTCCGCTTCCCCTCAAAGGTTCGCTCGAAGGAGGGCATCGATGAAAGGATTCCTGATCGCCGGAACGGCCAGCGGAGTCGGCAAGACCACCGTGACTCTAGCGATTACTGCTGCCTTGCGCCGTCGCGGCTATACGGTGCAGCCGTTCAAGGGCGGTCCTGACTTCCTCGACACTGGCCACCATACCCGCATTGCCGGCCGCACAGCACGTAACCTCGACACATGGATGCTTTCTGCAGAAGCAAACCGTGACGTGATTCGTCACGCATCGCATGGTGCCGATGTCCTGCTGGTAGAGGGCATGATGGGGCTATTCGACGGTAAGGGCGGCGCGAGCGAGTCGGGTAGCAGCGCGGAGATCGCAAAGCTTCTAAAGCTGCCGGTGGTACTTGTGCTGGATGCAGGGAAAATCGCGAGAAGTATCGCAGCAATGGTGCTTGGATTTGAACTCTTTGATCCTGAACTTCCGTTAGCCGGAGTCATATTGAATCGGGTCGCAGGCGATCGCCACTTTCGCATCCTGGAAGCTTCGATCAAATCTGCCTGTAAGACTCCAGTCCTCGGTTGGCTGCCCCGAGAGTCTGCAATTGCCATCCCCGAGAGACATCTCGGGCTGCAGACAGCGGAAGAAGGCGAGACCGGCGAAGGGCTTGAACGCTTGATCGATACGCTTTCCGACCTCGCGAATAAGCACATGGACATTCCCCTTCTTATGGATTTGGAATGTGGCCTGGACATAAATCTTCAGGCTCTTCCAGTGGTTTGCAAAACGCGAGACGAGATTCGTATCGGAGTAGCGCGCGATCAGGCATTTTCTTTCTACTACGAAGACAACCTGGACCTACTACAGCAACACGGAGCGGCCCTGTTGCCGTTCAGCCCGATGCACGACGAATTTCTGCCACCGGATCTCGATGCTCTTTATCTCGCTGGCGGCTACCCCGAGCTTCATGCAGTTCAAGTCAGCGAGAACGCCGCAATGCTCTCGGCTATTCGAGAATTTGTCGCATCCGGCCGTCCTGTCTATGCCGAATGCGGAGGAATGATCTTCCTGTCGCAGCAACTCACGACGCGCGACGGAACCACATATCCGATGGCAGGTGTACTGCCCTTCGAAATCGAGATCACCGGAAAACTCGTCGGCTTCGGATACGTCAATGTGGAATTGACCAACGATTGCCTGCTCGGTAAAGCAGGCACAGTGCTCCGTGGACACAGCTTCCATTACTCTCGCATCTCGAATGAATTTCAAGTCGCGACGAATTACCGCCTCCAATACTCACTCTCGGGCCGTACGGAGAGTGAAGGCTATCGCCTGGGCAATATGCTTGCGAGTTACGTGCATCTGCACTTTCGCGCAGAGCCAACTATCGCTCGCAGTTTCGTCGAGGCAGCCATCGCCAGTCGAACTTCGAATTTGGTGCCCCAATGACGCCGCTCAGTGCAAGGGTAGTGACAGAATTGGTCCGAGGAATTGGGCCTCCGGACGAGACCTGGAGAACTCGCGCTCGCGCTCGTCTGGACACGCTCACCAAACCGCTGGGCAGTCTTGGCAGGCTCGAAGACCTAGCCGCTCAGTTGGTGGCGATCCGACGCGAACATCTTGCGTTGCCTCTCAACAAAGCTGCCTATATCTTCGCCGCGGATCATGGCATCACCGCCGAAGGCGTGAGCGCATACCCAAGCGCAGTCACGCACCAAATGGTGCTCAACTTCCTGGCTGGAGGAGCCGCTGTCAACGCCCTTGCGCGTTTGCATGGCGTAACGCTGCATGTGATCGATATGGGGGTCGACGCGGACTTCAACAACATTGAGGGCTTGCGCCACCACAAAGTTTCGAACGGCACAAAGAACATGCTGCGCGATGCGGCAATGACCGACGAAGAACTCTCGCGGGCGCTGCACGTCGGCGCACAACTCGCGGATGAAGCTGCTGCTGCCGGGCATGCGCTGTTGGCCGTCGGTGAAATGGGCATTGGCAATACCACTTCCGCCAGCGCAATTACCTGCGCCATCACCGGCTGTGCTGAGTCGCTCGCAACCGGGCGCGGAACAGGGCTGGGCGATGCGGCCCATGCGCGCAAGATCACAATCGTCGAAGCCATTCTGAAAAAACACTTCGCAAGCCATGCCTCGCCCGCTCCGCTCGAGGTATTGCGCTGCGTTGGTGGCCTGGAGATTGCGGCTATGACCGGCATGATCCTGGCAGCAGCACGCAACCATGTCGCTATCGTTGCCGATGGGTTTATCTCCACGGCAGCAGGGGCACTTGCCGTAGCCCTCGAACCGAAGGTGGGGGGATATCTGATCGCCGGCCACCGTTCCGAGGAGCCGGGTCACAGATTGCTCCTCGACTACCTCAAACTAACTCCCATCCTGAGCCTGGATATGCGCCTTGGCGAAGGCAGCGGCGCCGTCCTTGCCATGTCCATCCTTGAGTCCGCCATCGGTCTCTACTCGCAGATGGCGACCTTCACCTCTGCCGGCGTCAGCGAGGCCTCACGATGAGCGGTTGGAAGTTTGTAAAACGAATAGGATCAGACTTCCTCGCTGCGGTGCAGTTCCTCACCCGAATACCTATACCCCACCTGGCTTACGACCCAGACTCTCTCTCGCGATCGGTCAAGTTCTTTCCGGTTGTAGGTCTGCTCATCGGCAGCGTTGCTGCATTGGTTCATCTGCTTATTACGCCACACCTGCCCAGACTCGTGACGGCTCTTCTCGTTATTGTCTTTCTGGTTGCAATAACGGGATGTTTGCACGAGGACGGCGTGGCGGACGCTGCTGACGGCTTCGGGGGTGGATCAAACCGGGAACAGATTCTTTCCATCCTGAAAGACAGCCGTATCGGCAGCTATGGCGGTGTGGCCCTCACGCTCAGCCTTCTGGCCCGCATCCTGTTGCTTGCCTCGCTACCATTGAATCAGGTCTCGCACTACCTCATCGTAGCCAACGTTCTCTGCCGCTGGACTACGCTCCCGTTGAGTTACTATCTCGCGCCAGCCCGCAGTCAACAAGACGTGGCTGGGATCGGTCAGGGAGCACGGATCGCCAGTCTCACCACGCGCGGAACCTTGCTTATCGGCTCCTTCTTTACCGTTGCGATATGCATTTGGCTCTTGCGAACCCATGCGGCCGCTGCCATCGTCGCAACAATTTTGGTCACGCTATTGAGTGGTCTCTACTACCAACGGAAAATCGGCGGCGTAACCGGAGATTGCTTTGGCGCCACCAATCAACTCGCAGAAATAACCGTTTACCTAACCGGAGCGTGGATCGCATGAACGATATTCTCTTCATTCGCCACGCCGAGACCGACATGGCCGGCACCTTTTGCGGTCAATCCGACCCAACTGTGAACACCGCAGGCCATCGGCAAATCCAAAAACTTGCTGAAACCCTACGCACCGAACCAATTGCAGCTGTCTTCACGAGCGATCTGCAACGCTCGGTGATGACGGCACGCACTCTCGCTGAGTCCTTCGCCATTCCATGCATCACCCGTCCAGCATTGCGTGAGATCGATTTTGGAAAGTGGGATGGGCTGACCTGGGAGGAGATCGAGAAGCTTGACTTGACCTTCGCTACGCAGTGGCTCGAAGCCTTTCCGCATCTGACGCCACCAGATGGAGAATCCTTCGAGATATTCGAAGCAAGAGTGATGGCCGAGACAAACTATCTCCTCAGCCAGTCCGAAAGCAGCTCGATCGCCGTCGTCACACACGCTGGGGTCATGCGTGTGGTCCTTCGTACTCTCTGCGGTCTTGATGAG
>NZ_DATKQC010000076.1:0-9522 GCF_035532915.1 Edaphobacter sp. | reverse complement strand
AGCCTGCTGGGCGTGGTGGAGCGCGTGGCCGCGTGGCGCAACGTAATCGACCCGCCGGCCAATGGGGCGCGGTATAACTGGCCGGGAATCGCTGCGCTGTCGGCGGCGCTGGTGGACTATGACTTTGCTCCGCTGCTGCGGATGCTGCGGGGAAAGATTGAGCCGGATGGCTCTCTGAACGATGATGCGTCGCCGGAGCTGCGGCGCATTCGACGCGCGATGGAGCGGCAACATCGCGCGATTGAGGAGAGCCTGCGCCGGTCGCTGCGGTCGCTGGCCGAGGGCGGCAGCACGCAGGACGATCTCATCACCATTCGCGGCGAGCGGTTCGTGATTCCGGTGAAGGCGGAGTTCAAGCGCAAGGTGCCGGGCGTGGTGCATGGGTCTTCTTCTTCGGGGCAGACGGTGTTCGTGGAGCCGCTGGAGACGATTGAACAGAACAATGAACTGGTGCGGCTGCTCGATGAAGAGCAGGCGGAGATTCATCGCATCCTCGTCGCGATGACGCGGGCGCTGGGCGAGAACGCGGCGGCGATCCACCTGGGGACGTGCATCCTTGCCGAGGTCGAAGCGCACGTGGCGCGGGCGCGGTTCGCTGAGACGCTCAATTGCGTTCGGCCTGTGTTTACAGGAGCCGCAACTGCATTGGGTGCCCCACCTCCCGAAGTTGGGACGTGGGATCGCTCGCCACAACCTCCCACACTTTCGCTCATCGCCGCACGCCATCCTCTGCTCGAACTTCGCATGAGAGCCGAGGCGCACGAACAGGGAAATGAACCAAAAGCTCCGGTTCCGCTGACGATTATTCTCCCTCCTGCAACGAAGCAGCTCATCATCAGTGGGCCGAACACGGGCGGCAAGACGGTGTCGCTGAAGACTCTGGGGCTGCTGTCGCTGATGGCGCAGTCAGGTATTCCGGTCCCGGCGGAGGAGGCAAAGCTGCCGCTTTTCACCAGTGTTTATGCGGACATCGGCGATGCGCAGTCGATTGAGCGCAATCTTTCGAGCTTCTCGGCGCATGTGGTGAATCTCGATCGCATCTCGCGTGAGGCCACCGCTTCTTCTCTCGTCCTGCTCGATGAGCTTGGCTCCGCGACCGATCCGGAAGAGGGCGCGGCGCTGGCGGTCGCGGTGGCGGCGCACTTTCTTGCGGCCGATGTGTGGTGCTGCATCACGACGCACCTTACCTCGCTGAAGGTCTATGCGGCCAACCATGCGGGCGTGCTGAACGCCGCCGTGGGCTTCGATCAGGAGACGCTGACGCCGACGTATGAGCTGCGGCTGGGCGTGCCGGGGGCCTCGGCTGGGTTGAATATTGCGGCGCGGCTGGGGCTTTCGCCGGAGATCATTACGGCAGCGCGAGCGCAGATGACCACGCAGACCGCCGACATTGGCGCGTTCCTCGACCAGCTTCACGATCAGCTCACCGCTGCAACCGCCGAGCGCGAAACCATGCGCCAGCGGGAGCGCGAACTCTCCCGCGAGAAGGCGCGCGTCGAAGTGGAAGGCCGCGTCGAGCAGAAGGCCCGGACGAAAGAACTTGAGGTGAAACTCAACTCGCTGATGGAGGACTTCGCCTATCAGATTCGCGAGACGGTGAAGGCCATCGACGACAAGACGGTCGCGCAGAAGATTGCGCGCGATTCGGCGGGGCGGCTGGCGCGATTGCGGCGGGAGTTCTCCGAGCAGTTCAACTCGACCGTCGTCGCGCACAACACCGGGGCTGACAAAAACGATGCGGCCGCGCAGCCGCATCTGCCGAAGGGCATCAAGGTTGGCGACCTGGTGAAGCTGAAGTCGCTGGGCAGGCAGGCGCGGGTCGATCGCGTGATCGACGCGAAGACATTTGAGGTTTCGATCGGCCCGATGAAGATGCGCGCCGGGATCGACGATATCGCCGGGGTGGAGTCGGTGAAGGTGGTGACGCCGCTGGAGGCTGCGCGCAGACGCGGCAACGTGACTGTCTCCACCAACAGCGACCCGGACTCTATGTCGTCGGAGATTAATGTGATTGGACGCACGGCGGACGAGGCCCACGATGAAGTGGAGCGCTTTCTCGACCGCGCATTTCTGGCTGGATTGCCGCGCATCCGCATCGTCCATGGGACGGGCATGGGCGTGCTGCGGCGCACGCTGCGCGACTATCTGCGCGGCCATCCGCATGTCACTACCATCACCGAACCTCCGCAGAATGAGGGTGGCCAGGGGGCCACGGTGGTGGAGCTGCGGCAGTAAGGTTTTTTGTTTTGAAGGCGGGAGGCTGGGCGCTTACGAGCTGAGAGAGGTTCTCCTCCAGATGCAGTTTTGGCGGTTCGAGCAAAACGCAGATTCCCTTTGGGAATGACAAATAGAGGAAGCGGTGGGATTGACTGGCGAGGCTTTCGCGTGGAAATGAGATAATGAAAGCTGCCACAGATGGAAGACTGCTTTGGGCGATTTTTGTTAGGATTCGAATACTTTATGGCGAGTCGAGCCCAGGAAAACGCAGTGATCACCGCGCACCAGCCCGAGATTGCAGTACCCGTCCCCTTTGGGGTGAGGCTGCGCGCCCACGTCGCGATCATGCGACTGGACCACTCCATCAAGAACATCTTTCTGCTGCCCGGCATCGTCGTGGCGCTGAGCCTGCTGCATCCGAACCTCAGCCAGCTGAGCCAGATACGGCTGGAGCCCATCGTCATCGGCGTCATCGCCGTGACCCTGATCGCGTGCAGTAACTATGTGCTGAACGAGCTGCTGGACGCGCCTTACGACCGGCTGCATCCGCACAAGTGCAACCGTCCCGCCGCGCTTGGGCTGATCGAGCCGGGAGCCGCCTATCTGCAATGGCTGGCCATGATGACGGTGGGCATGGCGCTGGCCTCACGCATCGGGCTGCGCTTCGCCGTGGCCGCCGCCGCGCTGTGGATCATGGGCTGCATCTATAACATTCGCCCGCTGCGCACCAAGGACGTGGCCTACCTCGACGTGCTGACGGAGTCCTTGAACAACCCGCTGCGCATGCTGCTGGGCTGGTACATGGTCACGCAGGTGATTGTGCCGCCGACCTCGATGCTGTGCGCGTACTGGATGCTGGGCTGCTACTTCATGGGGCTGAAGCGGTTCAGCGAGTTTCGCGAGATCGGTTCGCGACAGGGCGCGTGCGACTACCGCAAATCGTTTAAGAACTACAGCGAGCGCAGCCTGCTCGGCTCGGTCGTCTTCTATGCGTCGATGGCGATGATGATGTTCGGCATCTTCGTGGTCCGCTATCGCATCGAGCTGATCCTCGCGTTTCCGTTCATCGCCTTGCTGATGGCGATGTACTTCGACCTCTCATTCAAAAAGAACAGCGCCGCGCAGCACCCGGAGAAGCTCTACCGCGAGCCTTTGCTGATGACGGTCGCGCTGTTGACCGGCGTCGTCATGATTGTGCTGCTCAATGTCCATCTCCCGATGGTTGGGCAGATCTTCGCTCCCACGAAATGGTAGTTCGCGATTTGAGAGAAGACACGTCCTTTTCCTATCCGTGGCTCCGCCTGTTTCTGCTGGCGTGCGCGACCATGCTGGTCGAGGGCTATCACTTCGGCGTCGACGATGCGGAGATCTATATCCCCGCCATCAAGAAGGTCTTCAATCCACGGCTCTATCAGTTTGGCGCGGAGTTTTTCGAAAGCCATGCGCACCTGTCGCTGTTCTCTCCGCTGGTGGGCTACACGGCGCGGCTGCTGCATCTCTCGGTCGAATGGGCGGTGCTGCTGTGGCATGTCGTCTGCATCTTTTTGATCCTGATCGCGGGCTGGCAACTGGCACGGATCTTCTTTCGCAGCGCGCGCGCGCATTGGGGAGCGGTCGCGCTGCTGGCCGCGTTGCTTCCGGTTCCCGTGGCGGGAACGGCGCTTGTGCTCTCGGACAACTACCTCTCGGCGCGGTCGTTCTCGGCTCCGTTCGCTCTGCTGTCGATCGGCTTTCTGCTGCGCGGGCGGCTGCGGATGGCATTTCTCTGGCTTCTACTGACGGGGCTGTTTCATCCGCAGATGGCGGCCTATTGCGCGGCCTTCATGGTTCTTTACTGGTACCTCGACCGTAGCGCGAATACGGCCGCCGCTGGTGTCACGACGAAGACGGCTGGCGCTGGTGCCACCGCGCGGCCAGCCTTGCTTCTGGCCTCTGCTCCGGCGGCGGGGCTGCTGCATAGCTTCAGCCTTGCACCGGCGGCGGGAGCGTACCGCGAAGTGCTCTATAGCCGCACCTTCTTCTTCGCCTATCGCTGGCACTGGTACGAGTGGATCGGCGCGATTGCGCCGCTGCTTCTGCTGGCGCTGGTGGCCTGGCGAACGCCGCGTGGCGCGTCTGCCGCCATGGCGAGGACGAGCCGCGTGCTGATCGTGCTGGGAGTCTTTTCGACCGCGGTCTTCCTCGTCTTCTCATCCAGCCACCGCTTCGACAACTTCACGCGGCTGCAGCCGATGCGGATGTTCCACCTGATCTACCTGCTGATGTTCGTCATGCTCGGCGGCCTGATGGGAGAGTATGTGCTGCGGGCGAAGCCGTGGCGATGGATCGCGCTGTTTCTGCCGCTTGCGCTGGGCATGTTCGCGCTCGACCGCAGCCAGTATGCGTATAGCCCCCACCTCGAGCTGCCCGGACGTACGGGCGGCAATGCGTGGCTCGAGGCCTTTGCCTGGGCGCGCGCGGAGACACCGGTAGACGCGGTGTTCGCGCTCGATCCGAACTACATGGCGATTCGCGGCGAAGACATTCACGGCTTTCGCGCGCTGGCCGATCGCAGCATGCTGGCCGATGCGTACAAGGACAGCGGCGCGGTGACCATGTTTCCGCAACTGCTCGGCGACTGGCAGCAGCAGGAGCAGATGCTCGACGGCTGGCGCAGCTTTGGACCGGCGGAGTTCGAGCGGCTGGCGCAGATCTCTCCGGTGAGTTGGGTTGTCGTTGCGCGGCGGCAGGAGAATGGTCTCGATTGCCCCTACAGCAACGCTGAAGTCGCCGTTTGCCGACTCGCCGTGAAGCAATAGGCGTTTTTATAACGTTGAGGATTCAGTATCGACCTTCAACCGTAAGGAGCGGGCAGAGGCGAATACAGGGTTCTCCACTGCGCCCCGCGATGAGACTGCGGATGGTTTCGAATCGTGTAGACGCTCGATTGCCGACGGCGTAAAATTCGCTCCTCCCCGCAGGAGCGTGACCATGCCTGACCCTGAAATGAAGGACGACGAGAGCTTTCTGGCGGCGTATTGGCTCTATCTGCTGGCCGGTGCGGTCTTGCTGGGCAGCCTGGCGGGGCTGTATTTCTATCCCGAGCGCGGACCGTGGCATGGCGTGATCGAGGCCATCTGCATTGCCTCAGCCCTTACGCTTACGGTTGACCCGTTCGTGAAGAAGCGGCTGACGCATGAGGTCAACAAGAGCATCTTCTACCACGTCATCGGCTTCGATCTGCCGCCGGAGATGCAGGACCGTCTGCGCATCTATCTGCGCGAGCTGGAGTACTATCGCGAGTCGCTCTCGATTAAGGCCGAGGCGCTGCGCATTGAAGGGGAAGAGGTCATCCTCGAGATTACGCTCAACGGCCATGTCACTGCGTTGACTCGGTGCAAGTATGACCTCAGCCTGGAATTTGAGGATACAGAGCACGGTGAGTTGCAGGAGCTATGGGCGAAGCGTACAGGCGCATCGGAGAAGCTCGTCGAGTGGTCGGCCTCGAACCCATCGGCGGTTACGCATCGCGATCCGATGACGACCGAGTACAGCGCGCCGATTGCAAAGCTGAAGACAGGGGACACGCTGGAGTCTTTCTTCAAGTTCACGCTGCGCCAGAGGAAGCAGGATTATTGGGTGCAGACGTTTGGAACGACGACACTGAAGACGACGGTTACGCTGGTGCCGCTGCCGAATATGGAGATGTATGTGTCGCACAAGCCGGTGAGCAAGGACAACAAATATGAGTACGACAGGGTCTTCATTATTGGAGAGGACATTCGTATTCGCTGGAAGGTGGCAGGCGGTGCGGGGAACGGCAAAGGCTAGAGCGGTTCTCTTCCCGATGTAGTTTTGGTGATTCGAGTAAAACGCAGATTCCCTTCGGGAATAACAAACAATGGAAGCTATAGCAATTCGCCTATAGGTGTAACTCTTTATCGGTTCAGCTTCGCCCTATTTTGTTGTCATTCCCGAAGGGAATCTGCGTTTCTTCCAGACTTGCATGACTACACCCGGAGGGGAACGGCTATAGCCCTGAGAGGAAAGAGCTATAGATACAGGGTCTCTCCGCTGCACGGTGCGATGAAGCCGCGCGCCTCTGGTTGAGAGGACGTGCGGCCTTCACTACTTTGCTCTCAAACTGTGTTGCTATTTATCGCGCAGCAGGGCGTCGGCAGCCCACATCACCGGAGCTTGTCCGTGAAAGTCGCCGGTGCGGCGCTTGCGCTGGTAGTAGTATTCGAGGTCGTTCTTTTTGCCGGTGCCCTCGCAGACTTGAGTGACGTCGTGGTTCTGATCGACGTAGCCGACGACGGCGATCCAGCTCTTGCGCGCGGCCGGGCCGTAGGTCGCGGCGTCGAGCCAGCCATGTTTTACGCCGGTAATCATGGCGAAGCTGAACATCGCCGAGCTTGAGGTCTCGGGCCACGCGTCGTCCTTGTCGATGAGCTGACGCCACATGCCGTCCTTGCCCTGGTACTTCAGCAGGCCGCTCATCATCAGGCGATAGCCCTTCATGATGCGTGCGCGGTCGGGATGATTTTCAGGCAGGCTGCGCAGCATCTCGGCCATGCCCGCCGCGACCCAGCCGTCGCCGCGGCCCCAGTAGAACTGCACGTCGGGCGCGTGGAAGAAGAGGCCATTGGGCTGCTGCAGCTTGTCGAGGTAGGCGACCATCTCCTTCGCGTCGCGGTCGAGATATTTCTTGTCGCCGGTGGCGCGGTAGGCCTCGAGCTGCAGCATGGTGAGCATGTACATGTCGTCGATCCAGTAGCGGGTCTCGTCGGACATGCCGTCCGCGAGCGGGTGGTTCCACTGCTCATCGGCAAACGTCTTGCCGAAGTCGAGGTACTTCGTGGCTGCATCCTTGTCCGTGGTCTGGATGGCGATCTCCATGGGGACGACGCCGAAGATCTGGTCGTCGACGTGGTGACGGCGCGGGATGCGGTCGGCCTCGGCGCCGCCGGGCATCAGCGGATCGAAGCGCTTGATGAGTTCCTGCCGCAGCGCGTCGTCGTGGGTCAGCTCGGCGAACTGGAGCGCGCCGTACCAGGCGCAGACCTCGGAGTAGTGAATGGTCTTGGTGTACTGGTGCGGACTGGCCACGAAGTGCTCTGCCAGGGCCTTGCCGACCTCTTGCGGCGAGTCGCCCGCAGGCCAGTTGTTGAAGTAGTTCTGCTGGGCCGAGGCCACGCCGAGGCAGCCAAGCAACAGGCCTCCGGCTAACACCAGGTTCTTCATCTTCGGTTCTCCAAAATGGGATTAGTTTCTACGTGCAACATTCTACCCAGCGTCGTGCGTTTGTGGCTTACGGGGCCGAGAGCGGTCGCAGGTAGCGGACCTCTCCCACGGTCACCCCCCAGACGGTATCGGTTCGATGAACGCCGTCCGACGCCCAGCCGTCGCGTTGATAGAAGCGCTCGGCGCGAAGGTTGCCGTCCAATACCCAGAGGACGGCGTCGCGAAATCCTGCGTGAGCGAGATGGGTGCGGGCGGCGGTGACGAGAGCGACGCCGATTCCCCGGCCCCACTGTGTGGGATCGACGTAGAGCGCACACAGCTCGCCGTGATCGGCAGCGTCAGTGTCGCGCGATGGCGAGGTGGTGGCGAAGCCGTGGATGTGTCCGTCTTCTTCGGCGACGATGGTTCGCGGCTTCCGCGGGTCGAGCGTGGCGAAGTCGTATTGCGCAGCGCGGTCTTCGGGACGGAGTTGATCGAGGTAGTCGTCGGGGAGGAGCGCGCGGTAGGCAGATTGCCATGAGCGCACGTGCACGCGGGCTACGGCGATGGCGTCATCGGGTTGGGCAAGGCGCAGCAGCATGACTTAGGATCGCACGGCGACTCAGCGCGGAGTTGGGGCGCTTGCACCCACCGTGGCAGCGATAACGCCGTCGCGAAGACGTGAAGACGTGAAGACGCGAAGTGTGGCCACCCGGCAGATCCGTGCAGGCCTCAAGCGCTTCCGGCGCGCTCACCACTCACCCCGCTCCGCCGCCGTCAGCGCAATGGACAGCACCCGCCCCTGCGCGCCCGAAGCAAACGAAGCCTCCAGAACCGCCATCACCGCCACCGCATCCCTCACCGAAACCGGCGGCGCGCCCTCGCCATTGATCGCATCCCGCATCGCAGCATAGAACCCGCTCTGGTGGCCCCTCGGCGCTGGCACCTCTGTCTGCACGCCGCTCGCGCCGTCATACACAATCCCCGGACTGGCATCAACCCCAAACGCGGGATCGCCGGGCAGCATGCCGCTCTGCAACTGCCGCTCCTGCACGTCCGCGCCGAACTTCGCCCAACTTCCCCGCGTGCCATGCAGCGCCGAGCGCGGCCCTCCGCCCGACACCAGCAGCGAGGCATGCAGCACCACCCGCAGCCGCTTGTAGTTCAACTGCACATGCGCCCAGTCGTCCGTCAGGCCTCCCTCGCGCAACGTGGCGAAGCTGGCGTTCACCGACTCGGGAAGCCCAAACAGGTAGAGCGCCTGATCGATCAGGTGCGGCCCCAGATCGAACCACAACCCCGCGCCCGGTCCCGGCTCTTCGCGCCAGCGCTGGCGTACCAGCGGCCGAAAGCGGTCCATGTGGCACTCGTAGTGCGACACCTCGCCGAGCACACCGCTCTCTAAAATCTCCTTCGTCGCAAGCACCTCGCTGTCCCATCGCCGGTTGTGAAAGACGGAGAGAATGCGCTGGTGCTTCCGTGCGACCTCCACCAGCGAACGCGCGTCGGCAAGCGTCACGGTAAAAGGCTTATCGACAACCACATGCTTGCCCGCGCCCAGCGCCGCCGCGGCCAGCGGAAAGTGGCTCTCATTCGGCGTGGCGATCACCACCAGATCGACCTCGGGGTGCGTCGCCGCCTCCATTGGCGAGCAGACAGCCGCTCCCGGATATGCTGCCTGCACGGAGCCGCTCCGGCTCGACCCCACCACCGCCAGCCGCAGCCCCGGCACTCCGGCAATCAGCGGAGCATGAAACGTCTTTCCGGCGTAGCCATAGCCAACCAGACCCACACGAACCACGGCATCCCTCTCGCTCATGCATCCAGAGTAGGCTATCCACACGAGGAGAGCCCCAGCGTCGTCATCTCCTCCGTCGGCAATTCTTCAAAGTAGAGGACCGCCGACCAATGTCTGCAAGGATCGATCCGACCGGCGCGAGCACGACGAGATGGGCCGCCGACTGCAGCAGCGGCCTGAAGCAAAGCAACAGATAGTTCCAGTCAAATTGTTCGGGCGGCGCCGCCTTCGGCCACCCGGAGACCACATCCACGATGCAAAAGCCGCGGAATTCTGCCACGAAACAGGCATCTCGAAGGCTGCTT